>CBRGMI010000081.1:0-8139 GCA_967797495.1 uncultured bacterium | reverse complement strand
GTGGGGCGCTCGCCCTCGATCACGTACTTCCACGTGCCGCCCCTCGCGATCGCGGACGTGCGCTGATGAGCTGGACGCGCGAGATCCGCGAGGTCGCCAGGGGCTGGCGCTGGGGACGCCGAACGATGACGCCACGCTCGGCGCTGGATTCGACGCCGCCGCCGAAGATCTGGAGCTACCCGACGGACTGGGCCCGGACGGCGGCCGGGCGCGTCGCCCGCGACGTGATCCTGGACGCGGCGCTCAAGCCGATCATCTGGAACGAGACCACGCCCGAGGTGTTCGGCCTGGACAACCTCGAGGGCGTCAGGGGCCCCGTGATGTTCATCTCGAACCACTCGAGTCACCTCGACGCCTCGATCATCCTGACGACCCTGCCGCACACGTGGCGCGAGAAGACCGCCACCGCAGCGGCCAAGGACTACTTCTTCGACGTGTGGTGGCGCTCGGCGTTCACCGCGCTCGTCTACGCGGGGTTCCCCGTCGAGCGCGGCGCGGGGGAGAAGGCGACGCACAAGGCCAAGGAGCTGATCCGCGACGGCTGGAACATCATCGTGTTCCCCGAGGGGACGCGTTCGACCGACGGGTGGCTGCAGCGGTTCCGCCACGGGACGTCGCGGCTGGCGCTCGACATGACGATGCCGGTGGTCCCGATCGCGATCGTGGGCGCCTACGCGGCGATGCCGAAGGGGCGCTCGTGGCCGCGGCGCGGCCGGCCGCCGATCCGCGTTCGGTACGGGCGGCCGATCTACCCGCGCGAGGGGGAGACGCACCAGCAGCTCTCGTTGCGGATGCAGCAGGGGGTGGCCGAGCTGTTCGACGAGGACCGCACATCGTGGTGGGAGGCAGCACGAAGGGCCGCCAGGGACGAGACGCCCAGCCTCGCCGGCCCCGTCGGGCCTGGGTGGCGCCGGACGTGGGAGGGCTCCCGCCCGATCCGGCGCAGCGGCAAGCCCCCGACCTGGCGATGACGCGCACGGGCGGCGAGGTCCGGAAGCACGCGCTGATCGAGGAGGCGATCCGGGCGTTCGGCCGCGAGGGCTACTCGGGCGCGAGCCTGGACCAGATCGCGACCGCCGTCGGGATCCGCAAGCAGACGCTCCTGTACTACTTCCCGACCAAGGACGCGCTGCTCGAGGCGTGCCTCCAGGCCGCCGGCCGGCGGGTCGCCGAAGAGATCGCCCAGGCGCTCGAGGGCAAGGAGACCTACTGGGACCGAGCCGAGGCCGTGATCCACGCGGTCTTCGGGCTCGCGGAGGAGTGGCCAGAGTTCCCGATGTTCGTCCGGGAGGCGGGCAGGCTCGGGGCCGAGGGGTTCGAGCGTTTCGCCGGCGTGATCGATCCGCTCCGCAAACGTGCGGTCGACTTCCTGCAGTCGGGGATGGACGCCGGCGAGATCCGCGAGCAGGACCCGGCCCTGCTCCTGTTCATGCTGTACACGGCGGTGGTGGGTTCGCTTACCGAGGCGAGCGTGCTCAACGCGGTGGTCGGGAAGGACAAGAGCCAGGCGTCGCTTCGGCGCCGCGAGCGTGAGGTCGTCGCGTTCGTGAGAAGCGCACTCCAGCCCGCCTAGACAACGGCGCGTCAGTGCACTCCGGGAACGAACCGCCACCGCACTCGGCGCCGGTAGGCCTCGTACTCGGGAAAGCGCACCGCCAGCATGGACTCCTCATGACGTGACTTCAGTTCGAAGAGGATCAAGAGGAGCGATGTCGCGACCAGCGCGAGGGGTGACGACAGCAGGGACCACCCGAGCGCGACGAGCATCGAGCCGCCGTAGATCGGATGACGCACGAGCCGATAGGCGCCTCGCATACGTAGTGTTGCTCTCTCCGGGGGCTTCGGGTACGGCGTGAGCGAGCTCCCGAGTCCGACCAGCCCGGCCACGAACAACACCAAGCCTGCGATCCCGATGGCAACGCCTGCGACGAGGCGGAAGGAGGTTGCGGTGGTCGACCATCTCGGGCCTGCGATCCCGGCCGCGACGATCACGACGCCGAGGCCCAATTGGGCGATCGCCCATCCTTCCCCTCGAGGACCGAGCGCAGGGATCCTCATGCCCGCCAGACTCCCACGAACTGTTCTGATCCTGTCGTTGAGGGGTGCGTTCTTCTGTTGGTCGGTTGGGTCAGGCCGTGCTTCGCAGCCGTTCGAGTCCTTCCAGCACGAGGTCCAGCGCAAACTCGAACTCGAACTGATCGTCACACCCCCCGCCCACCACCGGTCCTTCATGCGTGCCGATGGCCACCGGGACAAGCTTCGCGATGTTCGGGTAGTACTCCGCCATCTGCGTCCACATGTCGGCCGCCTCATCCGCGGGCATGCTCGCCGTGTCGTCGAACAGCTCCTGCGAGAAGCCGAGGATCCGGCTGCCCATCACGTGCATCGCGTGGTGCATCAGGTCGACCGAGAAGCCGCCGTCGAGGAAGACGCCCATCATCGAGTCCATGTAGCCGATGACCGTCGGCGTCGGCTCGCCGCGCGACTCGAGCACGCTCGAGGCCCACGGGTGCCGCAGCAGCGCGCGACGGGCGGACAGGATGCGCTCGCGCATCGTCGTCTTCCAGTCCGCGCCCTCGATCGGCGGGTCGATCTCGCCGACGACGACGTCGATCATCCCGTCGAAGAGTTCGTCCTTGTTGGCCACGTGCTTGTACAAGGCCATCGGGACGACGCCGAGCTCCTGAGCGAGCCGGCGCATGCTGAGCGACTCCACCCCCACCTCGTCGGCCAGCGCGACCGCGGCGCGCAGGATCCGCTCCTTGGTCAGAGGCTCGCGCGCCCGCGCGGTCTCCTCGATCTTCGTCGCCATGCCCACTCCTCGTCCGAGCCCGGTACGGACGCTCGCCCGCCCCGGGCTTGACAAGTGTACGCCGTACACCCTAGGGTAGGCCAGCAGGTGTACGGTGTACACCAAGCGAGAGAGGGAACGAGGAGGCGTCGATGGAGCGGCAGAAGCGGCTGGCGAGGATCGCGGGCTCCCTGTACCTGGGGGTGGCCGTGCTCGGAGGTTTCGCCGAGCTGATCGTCCGAGAGCGCATCGTCGAGCTCGGGCACCCGTCGGCAACGGCGGACGGCATCCGAGACTCGGCCACGCTGTTCCGGGTCGGGTTCGCCGCCGATCTCGCGCAGGCCACCCTGTTCCTGTTCACCGCGATGGCTCTTTACCTGCTGCTTCGGGGCGTCAACGAGCTTGTGGCGCGGGCGATGGTCCTGATCGTCTCGGTCAGCGTGGCGATCATCTGCCTGAACCTCCTGAACCAATGGGTCGCCCTGCGGGTGGCCACGGACGACGCCTTCGCGAACGCGTTCGGTCCTGCGGGCTCCGACGCGCTGACAGGGCTGTTCGCCGGCATGCACCACGACGGGTACCTGATCGCCCAGATCTTCTTCGGGCTGTGGCTGCTGCCGCTCGGGTACCTCGTCATCAGGTCGGGGTGGTTCCCGACGTGGATCGGCGTCCTGCTGATCGCCGGGTGCTTCGGGTACCTCGTCGACACCTTCGCGACGTTCCTCGCCCCATCGGTCGCCGACGCGATCGAGGCGATCGTGGTGGCGCCGGCGGCGATCGGGGAGCTGTCGTTCGTGGCCTATCTGTTGATTAAGGGCGTGCGGGTTCGCGAAGAGGAACCGCTGCCGCTCGCTCCGGTGACATCGTAGGAAAGGAGAGATCGATGAAGGCGATCACGCAGGATCGATACGGCGACGCGGACGTGCTCGAGTTCGGGGACGTCGAGGAGCCGGTGGTGGGGGAGCACGACGTGCTGATCCGGGTTCGGGCGGCCGGGAGCGGCCCCGACGTGTGGCACATCATGGCCGGCAAGCCGTACATGGCCCGGCCCGCGCTCGGATGGAGCAGGCCGAAGGTCCCGATCCGCGGCTGGGACGTCGCGGGGACGGTCGAGGCGGTCGGCGCCGCGGTGACCGAGTTCCGGCCGGGCGACGAGGTGATGGGCACGGCCGAACGCGGCTCGTTCGCCGAGCTGACGGTCGCCCCGGCGGACAAGCTCGTCCGCAAACCCGAGCGGCTCACGTTCGAGCAGGCGGCGGCGGTCCCGATCTCGGGCACCACGGCCATCCAGGCCCTGCGCGACAAGGGACGTGTGCGGCCCGGGCAGTCGGTGCTGGTGATCGGCGCCGGCGGCGGTGTGGGGACGTTCGCGGTGCAGATCGCCAAGGCGATGGGCGCGACGGTCACGGGCGTGGCGAGCACGTCGAAGCTCGACCTCGTCCGCTCGATCGGCGCGGACGACGTGATCGATTACACGCGCGAGGACTTCACCGACGGCTCGCGGCGGTGGGACGTGATCGTCGACACGGCCGGGCGCCGCCCGTTGCGTGAGGTCCGCCGCGCGCTCACGCCGAAGGGCACGCTCGTGGTCGTCGGCGGCGACGGCGGCGGCCCGTGGACCGGCGGCTTCTTCCGCGGGATGCTCCGCGGGCCGATCGTGTCGATGTTCGTCGGGCAGACGCTGGGATGGCTCAACGCGAAGGCGACCAAGGAGGATCTCCAGGCTCTCTCGGAGCTGATCGAGGCCGGCTCGGTCACGCCGGTCGTCGACCGGACGTTCGACCTGGTCGAGGCGGCCGACGCTGTGCGCTACCTCGCCGAGGGCCACCCGGCCGGCAAGATCGTCGTCACGGTGTAACGGGCGGTGCGCTATGCCGCAGCAGGCGGACCGAACCAGGTGGTGAGCGCGTCGTCGAGCCCTTCCTGGGTCTGCTCTCCCACCCAGGCCACATATCCGTCGGGCCGGATCAACACGGCAGTTGGAGCGGTGACCGCCCCGAGTGCCGGAAGCTCCCACGCATCCTCGTACGTGGCATCGATCGGCTGAACCCGATCCGCCCACGGAGCGATGTGGAAGCCGCCGGGCTCACCGAGGTTGAGGAGCACCGGCCGGGCATCGTGCAGCAGGCTGAAGACCCGCAGCGGGCCGTCGGCAGTGACCAGGTCGAGATCGGGCATGCGGCGCCCGAGCAGCGGGTGCCCCTCGCCGAGGTCGTAGTGGATGCCCAGACCGGACATCTCCGCGGCGAATCGTCTGCGAGGCTCGTCCATGCCGAGGAGCTCGGAAACGACCTCGCCCACGGCCTTGATGCGGTCGTCCGGGCGGCCGAGCGCGACCTGCGCCATCGTGTTGCGCAGCACGCGGGCGGCGACCGGGTGGCGCTCGGCATGGTAGGTATCCAGGAGCCTCTCCGGCGACGTCTGCTTCACCACCTGGGCCAACTTCCATCCCAGGTTCACCGCATCCTGCACACCGATGTTGAGGCCCTGTCCACCCACCGGATAGTGCACGTGTGCGGCGTCACCGGCCAGCAGCACGCGTCGGTCGCGGTAGGCCGCGGCCTGCCGCGACATATCGGTGAACCTGGAGATCCAGGTGGGACCGTGGATCCCGTAATCGGTCCCGTAGACGGCGATGAGCGCCTCGCTGAGATCGCGCAGGGTGGGTTCGTTCGTGGGTCCGACGTGCTCTTCGGTCACCATGACCCGCACCGGGCCATGGTCCGAGAAGACGACCTCGCCGTCGCGGATCTCGTACTCCTCCCGACCGAAGGCATGGGTGCCGAGGGCGTCGTGGCGGATGCCCAGTTCGGGCTCCTCGGCGAACTCGGCTTCGGCGATCAGGCTGCTCGTCGTCGGATCCGACCCCGGGAACCCGATGCCCGCAGCCTTACGAACGACGCTGCGTCCTCCGTCGCAGCCGACGAGATAGTCCGCCCGTAGCGACTCGCCGTCGGACAGCTCGATGTCGACGCCGTCGTCGTCCTGCGCGAACCCCGTCACGTCACGTCCCCGATGGATCGGCACCTCGAGCTCGCCGACCCAGTCGGCCAGGATCCGCTCGATGCGGTTCTGCCACAGCCCGAGTCCGTAGGGGTGCCGGGTCGGGAAGTCGCTGATGTCGAAGTGGACCCCGGCGAACCCAGCGACCTGGGCCATCTTTCCCTCCGAGAGGAACCGGTCGGCGATCCCACGCTGGTCGAAGACCTCGATGGTGCGCGAGTGCAGGCCGCCGGCGCGCGAGCCCGCGAGGTCCTGGCTGTCACGCCGCTCGACGATGGCGACATCGACGCGCGCCAACGCCAACTCGCCCGCCAGCATCAGCCCCGTCGGGCCTCCTCCGGCGATCACCACCGCATGCTCCATCCCGTGACTCCTTTCTGTGAGTTCGGGCGAACGACTGGCGATTGTGCGGCATGACCCAGGGGTTGCCGCAAGCCCCCCGGTGCGTCCGATAATGGAAATGGAGAAGAGCGGGAACGCCCGTGGATCACGACGCGACGCCCGGACTGTCAGATCAACGTCGAGTGAGCGCGCGACTGCTCCGGATCCACTTCGTAGCGCCGACGCCGACGAGTAGGACGCCCGCCGGGACGAGGATGAAGGCCGTCCACCAAACGGCCAGACCGACGCCCATTGCCAGCGCGCCGACGACCAGCCACCGCCATGCGACTCTCACTCCTCTACAGTAGCCCGAAACCTTGCAGCTCAAGCAACTTTCGCGGACCCTTGGGATCGACACGGCACCTCCCACGCTCTCCCTTCGACCTGGTCCGCTCTCTGTACTAGCCTGATCGTCGACCGGGGGGAAGGGTGGAGGAAGAAGTCCCGATTCAGTTCTTCCAGTCGGTGATCGCCATCCAATTGGCGGTGACCGGTGCCCTACTCTTTCAGGTCCGCTTCTTCTCACCTCGCGAGAGGACCCGCCGCGAGGACGACCGACTCCCCAGTGCAACGCTTCGTCTCGCCGTCGCAGTGCTTCTCGGGGCCACCCTGTTCGGGTCGTTGCTGGCGATGCTTCAAGGCGGCGACAGGACCGCCGCCGCCGCCCTTCTCGTCGGCCTCGCGGTCTCGATCCTTCCGATCCTGCTGCGCGTACTGCCGCCGCTGCGGCGCGATCTCCAGACCGACGAGCGACCTCGCTACGTGGTCGTTACCGTGATCGGCGTGATCGTGTACGTGGGTCTCGTTGCTTTCGCCGTCACGCTCATCGAGCTCTAGGGTCGGCCATGACGACCTACGTCGCCCTGCTCCGCGGGATCAACGTCGGCGGGAAGAACCTGATCAGGATGGCCACGCTCAAGGCGTGCTTCGAGGAGGACGGGTTCGAGGACGTCGCCACGTACATCCAGAGCGGGAACGTGCTGTTCACCGCGCCCGGCGCCCGAACGACGGAGTTGACCGATCGGATCGAGACCCTGCTCGCCGAGTCGTTCGACTACATCCCGACCGTGGTGGTCCGCAGCCGCAAGCAGATGCGTGCGGTCGTCGATGGCGCGCCGAGGGGGTTCGGCGGCGAACCGGCCAAGTACCGGTACAACGTCATCTTCCTCAAGGAGCCGCTCACGGCGAAGAACGCGATCGGGAGCGTGCCGACGAACCCGGCCGTCGACACGGCGCACGCCGGCACGAGCGTCCTGTACTTCTCGAATCTGACCGCGAAGGCCACGCAGTCCCGGCTCAACAAGATCGCCTCGTCGCCGATCTATCCGAGCGTGACGATCCGCAACTGGAACACGACGACGAAGCTCCTGTCGTTGATGGACGAGAGCTCCTGACGGCCTGGGCTACTTCCGCTTGGTTCGCCTGGCGGTCGCCTCGGCCAGGCGAGTCCGAACCACCTTCTTCACGAGCGCGGTCGGCAGCGGGCGGCCGTACTCGAAGCTGATCGTCCCTTTCCCGGTCACGCGCGATCCGAGCTCGTCACGGTGCTGCTCGACCGCCTCCGAGCTCATCGGGAAGAAGCTGTAGTGGTCCTTGAACGCGGCGTACGCGACGAAGCCGTGCCCGTCGAGCAGGAACCCCGGCATGCTGTACGTGATCCCCTCGTCGGCCTCGGGCGCCGCGGCGGCGATCGTCTCCCGCAGCTTCTGCAACGGCTTTCGCTGCTCGTCCGGCAGGGACTCGAAGTACGCCCCGACGCTCTTCGGCTTCTCCATCGCTCGCCTCCTCACGCCGAGGTGGGGAGGCTATCGGGTCAGGCCGCGCTCGCCACGGGCTTTCAAGCCCGGACAGATCGAAGAGGTGATGTCGGGCGAGATCTCGGGGATCGAGATCACCCAGGGCTTCCTGTTTGCGATCTCCGTCTACATCGCGATCGCGAGCGTGATGATCTTCCTGACCCTGGT
>CBRGMI010000080.1:0-8142 GCA_967797495.1 uncultured bacterium | reverse complement strand
ACCGGGATCGGTGGTCGAGGTTCGGGTGCCCCGGGAGGTCTCGGCCTCGACCGGCGTCCGAGGTCGACCTCCAGCCACGAGGGGTGCCCGTTCAGGCTGGGATCGAAGGTGCGGACACGGCACGCGATCCGAGGCGGACCTCGAGGGTGCCGGTCGAGGCCCGACCGTCGGTGACAGGTGGACGTCGGCGGCCGCTCGACGTCGGCGTCGAGCGCCCGTGACGGCTCAGTCGGCCTGTTGCTCGACGAACGCTCGATAGGCGGCGGCGTCCATGAGCTCGCCCATGGGGCCCGCGTCGGCGACCTCGAGGACGACGAGCCAGCCGTCGCCGTAGGGCTGTTCGTTGATGAGCTCGGGACGCTCCTCAAGGAGCGGGTTCCGCTCGACGACGGTCCCGGAGACGGGCGCGAACACGTCCGAGACCGACTTGGTCGACTCGACCTCGGTGAACGGCTGGTTCGCGGTCACGGTCGCTCCGGTTTGCGGAACGTCGACGTACACGACGTCGCCGAGCGCGTCCTGCGCGAAGTCGGTGATGCCGACGCGGACTCGATTCGAGCCCTCCTCGCGCGCCCACTCATGCTCCTTCGTGTACCGCAGGTCCTCGGGGAACTCCATGCGTCTCTCCTTGGCGGTGTCCCTCTACCGAAAGGTCCCTGGCTCGTCACGTCACCACCGCGTGGGGCTGGAACGTAGCACGTCGGACGGGATGGACCGACCCCGGCTCACGTCGCGTGGTCGGCCGAGCGCTCGAGGACCGGCGCCCGCCAGGCACGTCGGAGGTCGCCCACGTACAGGAGTGTTGCCGCGTAGTACTCGACGATCCCCGCTGCGTAGATCGCCCACCCGCACGCGAGCGCCGCGGGCGCGAGTGGGTAGCCGAGGCTCCCCCACGCGACGCAGGCGATCGCCGTCATCAACGCGAACGTCGCGACCTTGCCGAGATAGCGCACCTCGATCCGCGCTCGGCGCTTCGCGAGCAACACGAGCCCGGCGATCAGCACCGCCACGTCGCGGACCAGGATCAGGAGCGCCGCCCACAGGGGGAAGGCGTCGACCACCACGAGGGCGATCAAGCCCGCGGCGATCGCCAGCCGGTCGGCGACCGGGTCCAGGACCTTGCCGAGGTCGGAGACCTGCCCGGTGGCACGGGCGAGGGCCCCGTCGATCCAGTCGGTGGCGACCACGACCACGAACAACACGAGCCCCGCGCGCCTGGTGTCCGGGTCCACGATCAGGACGACGAAGACGGGGATGAACGCGATCCGGAGGAAGGAGATCACGTTCGGGATCGTCAGGACGCGGTCGGTCGCGGCCGGCTCGCTCATGGCGCGGCGAACCTACCACTGCGTCGGGCCGGCGGGATTCGAACCCGCGACCTCCTGACCCCCAGTCAGACGCGCTAACCAAGCTGCGCCACGGCCCGTGCCCGGCGAGTCTACCGGGAGGCGAGCGAAGCCGGTGCGGGCCGAGGGAGCGTCAGCGTGCGCGGCGGCGGCCCGTGCGGAACCGAAGTCCGATCGGTACACCCTCGAGGTGGAGGGCCCGGCGCAGTCGCCCCTCCAGGAACCGCTGGTAGCTCGCCGCCGGGGGCCCCGCGCCGAACAGGACGAACCGGGGCGGCCCGGCGGCGACCTGCGTGGCGTACCGGTATCGGATCCCGCCCGGGGCCTGCTGTTCGGCCTGCGCCGCGGCGACCACCTCGTTCACCCTTGCCGTGGGCGCCCGGTGATTCCAGCGCTCGTGGACCTGCGACAGCGCGGCCGGCAGCCGGTGGACGCCGGTGCCCCCGATCGCGGACGTGCGGAGCACCGGCGTTCGCGCGTACGGGGAGAGCAGCTCGGTCAGCTCCTTGAAGCTCCGGTCGCGCTCCTCGATCAGGTCCCACTTGTTCGCGACCACGACCAGGCCGCGACCGACCTCCATCACGCGGGCGGCGATCCGCTTGTCCTCGCCGGTGAACCCCTGCGAGGCGTCGAGCACGAGCAGCGCCACGTCCGCGCGCTCGATCGCGCGCTCCGCACGAAGGAAGCTGTAGTACTCCACGCCCTGAACCCTGGAGGGCCTCCGCAACCCCGCGGTGTCGACGAAGCGCACGGGGCCGTCCGGCCAGGTCACGAGCGCGTCCACGGCGTCGCGCGTCGTCCCCGCCTCCTCGTAGACGACCGAGCGCTCCTCCCCCACCAGCCGGTTGAACAGGCTCGACTTCCCCACGTTCGGCCGCCCCACGATCGCGAACCGCGGCTCCTCGGGTTCCTCGACCTCCTCGGCCCCCTCGTCCGGCAGCACGGCGACCAGTTGATCCAGGAGGTCGCCCGAACCTCGCCCGTGCAGCGCCGAGACCGGGACCGGGTCCCCGAGCCCGAGCGAGAGAAAGGCCGGGACATCGCTCTCGTCGCGCTCGGTGTCGACCTTGTTGACCACCACCAGGACCGGCACGTCCGCGCGCCGGAGCCGGCCGGCCAGCGCGGCGTCCTCCTCGACGGGACCCGTCTGGACGTCGACCACCAGGAGCACGACGTCGGCATCGCGCGCCGCCCGTTCGGCCTGGTCCGAGACGAGCGCCTCGATCCCCCTCGCGCCGTGCGCGAACCCACCCGTGTCGATGAGCTTGAGGGTTCGACCTCGCCACGTGGCCTCGAGCTCGACCCGATCCCGGGTGACCCCCGGCATCTCGTGCGCGATCGCCTCGCGGGAGCCGAACAGCCGATTCACGAGGGTCGACTTGCCCACGTTCTGACGACCGACCACGGCGACGGCGGGCGCCCTCACCTTGCGAGCCCGAGCTCGCGGACCAGCGCGAGCGCCTGGTGAGCGACCTCGTCCGGCGAGAGCTCGGTCGTGTCGAGCACGATCGCGTCGGGGGCCGGCACGAACGGGTTCGTTCGCGCGTCCTGTCGGTCCCGCGCGCCGAGCGCCCGGGCGACGTGCTCGCGATCCCTGTCGCGTTCGAGCGCCCTCCGGCCGACCCGTTCGTCGGCCTGCGCCCGCAGGAACAGCTTGAGGTCGGCGTTCGGCGCCACGACCGAGCCGATGTCCCGTCCCTCCATCACGGCGCCACCCACGGCGAGGCGTCGCTGCTCCTCGCGGAGCACCTCGCGGACCTCGGGGTGACGCGCAACCGCCGACACGCTCGACTCGACCTCGGCGGACGTGAGGGCCGCCTCGGGAGCCCGACCGTCGATCTTGAGCTCGGGCGGTCGAACGCTCGAGTCGAGCTCGAAGCGCATGCCGCGCGCGAGGCGTTCGAGCGCAGGTGCGTCCTCCGGGGAGACGCCCTCGCGGTGGGCACGTAGGGCGAGGGCCCGGTACATCAACCCGGTGTTTACGTACGGCAGGCCGAGCTCGGCCGCCAGCCGGTGGGCGAGCGTGCTCTTCCCGACCCCGGCGGCCCCGTCGATCGCGATCACCGTCGTCACGCCGAGACCTCGATCCTCGCGCCGAGCGCGACGAGGAGCTCCTCGAACCCGGGGAAGGAGACCTCGGCCGCCTCGATCCCGTCGACCACGACCGGACCCCGCGCCGCGAGAGCGGCCACGGCCAGAGCCATCGCCATCCGATGATCGCCGTGCGCCTGCGCCTCGCCTCCCACCAGCCCCGAACCGCCGACGATCAGGTCGTCGCCCTGCAGATCGGCGTCTCCCCCGAGCGCCCGGATCGCCTCCACGAGCCCGCCGAGCCGATCGCTCTCCTTGACCCGTAGCTCGGCGCCTCCCTCGAACCGCGTCTGGCCGCTCGCGTGCGCGGCCACCATCGCCAGCACCGGCACCTCGTCGATCACCAGCGGAAGCTCTCCCGCATCGATCGTCGTCCCGGCGAGCCGCGGCCCGGGCTCGACCTCGAGGGTCCCCACCGGTTCGCCCAACACCAACCGCTCGATCCGGGATCCGACCGACGCGCCCATGCGTTCGAGGACCCGGACGAAGCGCGTCCGGGTCGGGTTGAGCCCGACATCCTGGATCGCCAAGGCTCCTCCGGTGAGCACCGCGGCCGCGACGAGGAACGCGGCCGACGAGACATCGCCGGGCACTGTCGCGGCGAACCCCTCGTGCTCGAACGCGCGGACCGTAGCCAGGCCTGGCTCGAACTCGATCGGGGCTCCGAGCGCCGCCAGCGCGCGTTCCGTGTGGTCGCGGGTGGGGACGGGCTCCCGTAGTGTGGTCGAGCCCTCCGCGGCGAGGCCCGCGAGCAGGACGGCGCTCTTCACCTGGGCGCTCGGGACTGTCGTCCGGTGCTCGATCCCTCGAAGGGGCCCGCCGCGCACGACGACCGGCGGGTGGCCGTCGGTGGTCCGCACCTCGGCTCCCATCGCCCGCAGCGGATCGGCGACGCGCTCCATCGGCCGTGCGGTCAGGCTTGCGTCTCCCCGCAGGACCGTCTCGAACGGCGCCGCCGCCAGAAGGCCGGCCAGCAGTCGCATCGTCGTGCCCGAGTTCGAGCAGTCCAGCGGGCCCTTCGGGGGGTGAAGCGCAGCTCGACCATGCCCCTCGAGCACGAGGTCTCGACCTCGAGGTCGAGGGTCGTTCGCCGTGGAACGGTCACGGTCCGCCTGCGGGAAGGGATCCGAAGCCCAACCGTCAAGTGCACGTCCAGCCTCCTGGCCTACGAGCGCGGCCAGACAGGTCGCCGTCGCCCGCACATCGAGGGCCCCTGGGAGCCCGCGGAGCTCGCACCCGCCGAGCGCGGTGGCCCCGAGGATCAGCCACCGATGAGCGATCGACTTGTCCCCGGGCACTGAGGCGACCCCGCCGCCGAACGCACCCGGGTGGACGATCGCGCGCACCGGCTCACGCCAGTCGCTGGGGCTCGAACCAGCGCTCGCGCAGGGCGAGCTCGGCGTCCCGGGCCGCGTCGGCGGCCAGCGTGAGGTGCACGGTCCCTCGTCCGCCCTCGGGCGAGTGCACGATCTGCAGGTCCTCGATGTTCACGCCGGCGTCGCTCATCGTCGCGGTCAACTCGGCCAGGACGCCCGGGCGGTCGGGCACCGGGACCTGGAGGACCGCCACCCCCGCCTTGACCTGCGGCTTGGCCGCGAGCGAGAGGCGTGCGCGCTTGGCCTCGCCGAACGCGCGCTCGACCTCGGCCGCGTCGGCCTGGTCGATCAGCGTTCGCAGCCGGGTCAGGCGCTCGACGTACAGGTCGATCGCCCGCACGATGGCGTCGCCGTTGGCGAGCAGGATGTCGCTCCAGAGGTGTGGGCTCGAGGCCGCGAGCCTCGTGAGGTCGCGGAACCCGCCGGCGGCAAGCAACAGGATCTCGGGCTCCCCCGCCTCCTCGGAGGCCGCCAGGCCCATCAGGGCGGTCGAGGCCACCTGCGGCAGATGGCTCACGATCGCCACCAGGCGGTCGTGGCGTTCCGGGTCCATCGGCACGGGGCGCGCGCCGACCTTCTCCACCCAGGCCGCCAGGCGAGCCACCCTGGTCTCGGGCACCGCCGGAGCCGGCGAGAGCACCCATACCACCCCATCAAGCACCGACGCCGAGGCGTGATCGGGCCCCGACCGCTCCGAACCGCCCATCGGATGGCCCCCGATGTACCGGTCCAGGTGAGCCGGGTCCGCGCTCGCCTCGACCCCGGACATCACCCGGGTCTTCACGCTCCCGACGTCCGACACGATCGCGTCCGGGGCGAGCCGCAGGATCTCGGAGACCAGGCCGGACAACTCCGGGATCGGGGTGCACACGAACACGAGCGTCGCCCCGGTGACGCTCTCTTCCAGGGTTGCCGACGGGGTGAGCCCCGAGCGTTCGGCGGCCCGGGCGAGCGCGTCGGGATCGGCGTCGAACCCCCGGACCGTCTCCCCCGCCCTGACCGACGCCATCGCGATCGAGGTGCCGATCAGCCCCGTACCGACGACCGCGACGCGTTCAGCCGAGGTCATCGCGCAGCGTCTCCGCCCCGTCGAGATACACGTGGTTGACCTCGGCGGGCTCGAGCGCCGTATGGAACTGCAGGAGGACGCGGATCACGCCGCGCATCGAGCCCGCGACGGGGATCTCCTGCGCGCAGAGCAGTGGGACGCCGCCGAGACCCATCCGGCGCGCCGCCTCTGCCGGGAACGCCGAGCGTAAGTCGTCGGTGACCGTGAAGAACGCGCTCACGATGTCGTCGGGGGTGACCTCGTTGCGTTCGAGCATCTGGGCGAGCAGCCGCTCGGTGGCCGAGAGCACGGAGTCGGACGAATCCTCGTCGACGCGGATCGCCCCGCGCGCCGCTCGAACCCTGACCTCGCCCACTGCGCCTCCACCCCACCGATGTCGGCGAAAGGCTACAGGCCGGGCTCACCCGCGGTCACGAACGGCTCTCGTCGACGGTTCACAGACCGGCGGCGCGGTAGAGCGCCCGAACGTCCTCGGCTCCGAGCTCGCGGATCTCTCCGGGTCGTAGCGTGCCCAGGCGGATCGGCCCGACGCGAACGCGGACCAGGCGTCGCACCGGGAGCTCGACGGCGTCGAGCATCCGGCGGACCTCGCGCTTGCGTCCCTCGACCATCACGAGCCGGACCCCGCCCCGTCCGGCGGCGCCTCCCTTTCCGCCCCACCCACCCGCCGAACGCGCGTCGACCGCCCGCGCGGTCCCGTCGTCGAGCTCGACGCCGCGGCGCAGACGCGCGAGCTGGCGCCGGGACGGGGGCTTGCCCACCTCGGCCAGGTACTCCTTCTCGATCGCGTACCGCGGGTGCGTGAGCCGGTGCGCGAGCGATCCGTCGTTGGTCAGGAGCAACAGCCCCTCGGTCTCCCGGTCGAGCCGACCGACCGGGAACACGTGCACGCCCTTGGGGAGGAAGCCGCCGAGGTCGCGTTCGGCGTGGGGGTCGCGCATCGTCGTCGTGACGCCCCGCGGCTTGTGCAACGCGAACGTGTGCATCTCGGGGTCGACGTTGACCTTCGAACCGTCGACCCGCACCTCGTCGACCGCGGGATCGAGCCGGTCGCCCAGCGTCGCGACCCGCCCGTTGATCTCGACGCGCCTGGCGGCGATCACCTCCTCGCACGCGCGTCGCGACCCGAACCCGGCGCGGGCGAGCGAACGCTGGAGCCGCTCGACGGGCATCCCTCGTCAGTCGGTGTCTGCCGTCTCGGCCTCCCCGTCGCCCGCACCCGCGCGAAGGAGCGGCGCGAGCGCAGGTAGGGCCGAAAGCGAGGGCAGACCGAGGCGCTCGAGGAACTCCGGAGTCGTCCCGTACAGGACCGGACGCCCCGGCGTCTCCTCGCGGCCCACCTCGGCCACGAGCCCGCGGTCCACGAGCGCCCGAAGGACCCCCTCCGAGTTCACCCCGCGGATCCCCGAGATCTGGTGCCGCGTGACCGGCTGCTTGTACGCGACGATCGACAGCGTCTCGAGGGCGGCCTTCGTCAACCGGACGTGCCGCGAGGCCAGCACGAACTGCTCGACGACCGGCGCGGCCTCGGGGTGGGTCGTGAGGCGCCACCCACCGGCCACATTCCGCAGCGTGAGGCCGGCCTCTCGCTCCTCGTAGCCACGGGCGAGCTCCTCGCACCACGCGTCCACCTCGGGGCGTTCGGCCCCCAGGGCCTGGGCGAGGACCGCCGAGGCGACGGGTTCGTCGGAGATGAACAACAGCGCCTCGAGCGATCGGAGCGACGACGCTCGGTCGTTCACGCGGCCTCGCCCTCCCACCGGACGTGGATCTCGCCGAACGTCGCGGCCTGCGCCAGGTCGACCATGCCTTCTCGATAGAGCTCGAGCAGCGCGAGGAACCGAACGACGATCTGGATCCGCTCGTCGCAGTCCGCGACGAGATCGCGGAACGACGCCTGCCCGAGCCGGCCCAGGTGATCGCGGACCGCCTCGACGGCCTCGGCCATCGAGTAGCGGATCGGCGTCACGTGGGACAGGTCCACGAGCGGCGGCGGGCGGAGCACGACGGCCGCGATCCGCGCGAGGTCGTCCGCGCTCACGCCCGCCAGGACGTCCGGGTACAGGTGCGCGAACTCGGCCGGCGGGCCGGCCTCACGCGTGAACCGCAGACCCTCCTCGTCGAGCCCCCGCGCGATCTCGAGCGCGACCGTCCGGAACGCCGCGAGCTCGATCGAACGCGCGTACACGAGATCCGGCGACACGCCGAGCAGATCCTCCTCGTCGACGACCTCGTGCCGCGGCATCAGGCGGCCGACCTT
>CBRGMI010000079.1:0-8154 GCA_967797495.1 uncultured bacterium | reverse complement strand
CTCGACGCGGATCTCGGACCGGGTGCGGGGGCGGACATCCAGCCGTTCCTGCAACGGGAGTGTCCGGACAAGAGCTGGTGGCTCGCGATCTTCGTCGCGATGTTCCTGCACGGGGGTTGGTTCCACCTCGCCGGCAACATGCTGTTCCTCTGGATCTTCGGGAACAACGTCGAGGACCGGCTGGGCTACGTCATCTACCCGCTCTTCTACGTGCTCGGCGGGCTGGCGGCGTCGGCGCTGCAACTCGTCTTCGGCGCGGACTCGACGATCCCCAACCTCGGCGCGTCCGGGGCGATCGGCGGGATCCTCGGCGCGTACATCGTGCTGTTCCCGCATGCCCGGGTCTTGACACTGATCATCTTCTTCTTCATCACGTGGGTCGAGATCCCCGCCGGCGTCGTCCTGGCGATCTGGTTCGTGATCCAACTGTTCAGCGGCGTGGGCGAGCTCGGGGCGGATGTGGGCGGCGGCGTGGCGTACTGGGCCCACGTCGGGGGGTTCGCCTTCGGCGCGCTGGTGGCGTGGCTCTTCTATCGACGGCGCGGTGGGCTCGGCCCGACGGCGTATGACGTCGGGCAGGGGCCCGTCGATCGCCTCGGTCCGTGATGTCGTTTTCGATATCATCTGGAGCGTGGACGCCCGTTCGATCGTGCTCGAGGCCCGGCTCGGGGCCGGGCTGTCGCAGCGCGAGCTGGCCCGGCGATCGGGGGTACCTCAGGCCGCGATCTCACGCATCGAGCGCGACCTCGTCTCGCCGAGAACGGAGACGCTCGATCGCCTCCTGCGAGCCTGCGGCAAGGACGTCGGGCTGATCGTCCGGCCCGGCACGGGCCTGGACCGCACCCTGATCCGGGAAAAGCTCCGCCTTACGACCGCCGAGCGGGCTCGGCTCGCCGTCAGGGAGTGGGAGAACACGCGCGCGTTCGATCGGGCCGTGCGCCGGTGAGCGAGCCACCCTTCGATCCGTTGACGGCGTTGCGGTCGCTGCTGGGGCGGGGCGTCCGGTTCGTCCTGATCGGTGGGTACGCGGGAGCACTCCGAGGTTCACCGGTGATCACCGGCGATCTCGATATCTGCTACGCGCGTGACGACGACAACCTCGAGCGACTGGCCGGCGCGCTCCGGTCGCTCGACGCTCACCTCCGCGGCGCTCCGCGCGACGTGCCGTTCCAGCTCGATGAACGAACGCTGCGCGCCGGCGATCACTTCACGTTCAGCACGTCGGTGGGCGCGCTCGACATCCTCGGCACGCCGTCGGGGACGAAGGGGTTCGCCGACCTCGACGCGAACGCGACCGATGAGGTGGTCGACGGACTCACGGTGCGGGTCGCGTCGATCGAGGATCTGATCCGCATGAAGCGCGCGGCCGGCCGCCCGAAGGATCTCATTGCGGTCGAATGGTTGACGGCCGTGCGGGACGAGGTCGAGGGTGGCGGCGCCGGGTAGCACGAGGGCGGGCCGAAGGGGGAGGCCGCTGCGTTTCTGCCCGGCGTCAGGGTGCTGTCTGTCAGAACCCTGACGGCCGAGCCTTCGGACAACGGCCCGGCGTCAGAGCCCTGTCCGTCAGAACCCTGACGGGGCCGCGACTCAAGGTGCCCCCAGGCTCCCGGGACCCACCAGACTCGGTGTCGACTCTCAGGCGACGGGCAGCGTGAACGCGATCCTCGCGCCGCCGCCCTCCCGCTCCTCGGCCCAGATCCGCCCGCCGTGCCGCTCGACCAGGCCCTTCGCGATCGCGAGGCCGAGCCCGGCGCCATCGCGGCTCCGGTCGCGTGCCGGATCGCCGCGCCAGAAGCGATCGAACATCGTCCGGGCGGCCCCCGACGGGATGCCCTCGCCCGTGTCCTCCACGGCCACCAGCACCGTGCCGTTCACGCGTTCCGCGCCCACGACGATCGAGCCCTCGGGCGGCGTATGGCGGACGGCGTTCGCGAGCAGGTTCCGGAGCACGCGCTCGATCTTCTCGGGCGCGACCTCGACGTCGGGCAACCCCGTGGCCACCCGGCGCTCGAGGCTGATCCGGCGGGCGCTCGCCTCCGCCGCGAACGCCTCGAGCGAGGACTCGACCAACGGCCCGACCGGCACGCCGTAGGTCTCGAACGCGCTGTCGTCCGCGTCGATCTGCGCGAGCTCGAACAGGTCGTCGATGAGCACGCGGAGCGCGTCGACCTGCTGCCGCATCGCGGGCAGGTAGTGCTCGGGCTCGACGACCCCGTCCTCGATCGCCTCGAGCATCGCCTGCAACGAGGAGACCGGGGCCCGCAGGTCGTGGCTCGCCCACGCCACGAGCTGCCGCCGGGCGTCGAACAGCTCCTCGAGCCGCGACGTCATCTCGTTGAACGCGGCCGCGACCTCCGAGAGCTCCGCCGGCCCGCGCCGGCCGACCCTGGTGGAGAAGTCGCCGCGCGCGACCCGCGTCGTCGACACGCGCAGCTCGCCGAGCGGGCGCGAGATCGAGCGCGTCACGAGCAGCGCGCCGCCTATCGCCACCACCGACGACGCGATCGCGACCGCGATCAGCACGGCGTCGGCGTGCATGTCGAACATCACCACGCCCGAGAGCACGACGGCCGCGATCGGGAGCGCGCCGACGATGAGGGTGAGCCCGACCAGGCGGGCGTGGACCGTTCGGAACCGACCGAGCGCGATCGCCCCGAGCAGACCCACGGTGAGGATGCCCGCGGCCGCCGCCAGCGCGAGCTCGCTCACGGCGTGAACCGGTAGCCGATGCCCCAGACGGTCTCGAGATGTCGGGGCTCGCTCGGGTCGTCCTCGATCTTCTCCCGCACGCGTCTGACGTGGACCGTCACGGTGCCCGTGTCGAGCCCATCGTCGTAGCCCCAGACCCGGCTCATGATCTGATCGCGGGAGAACACCCGGCGGGGATGGCTCGCGAGGAACCACAGCAGGTCGAACTCCCTGGCGGTCAGCCGGACCTCGGCGTCGCCCTTGCGGACCTCTCGCGCGGCCGCGTCCAGGACGAGATCGCCGGTCTCGAGCCTCTCGACCGCCTGCGCCGACGGCCCCGAACGCCGGAGCACCGTCCTGACGCGCGCCACGAGCTCGCGGGGCGAGAACGGCTTGGTGACGTAGTCGTCGGCCCCCAGCTCGAGACCGACGATGCGGTCGGTCTCCTCGCCCAGCGCGGTGAGCATGATCACGGGCGTCCAGCCGGTCGAGCGCATCCAGCGGATGACCGAGAGGCCGTCGATGCCGGGGAGCATGAGGTCGAGGATGACGAGGTTCGGCTCGGCGGACTCGATGACCGCTCGCGCCCGGCCGCCGTCCTCGGCCTCGAGCGCCTCGAACCCCTCACGCTCGAGGTAGCGGACGATCACGTCCCGGGTCGTCGCGTCGTCGTCGACGACCAGCACGGTCTCAGCCATGTGCTTCGAGGATATCCCCGCTCCGCGGGAACGGGTTCGGGGCGGCGCGGCGTTCCGCGGGACGCCGCGCCGCCCGGAACGGATCCATCAGTGGATCTTGATCACGGGGCAGACGAAGCTCTTGACGATGCCGATGTCGGTCGCGGCACCGCCCGCGATCGCGGCGGTGACCTCCGCCTCGCTGTCGAGGTCGCCGCTGAGGTTCGCGTCGTACGTCGCCACGGCGGCCGCGTAGTTCGTAAACGTGAGGCCGTGCACGCGCCACCGGCCGCCGTTGTAACCGGGGTCGCCGGGGGCGGCGGTCGCCACGTTGGTCTGCTCGCCGAAGAACTCGTAGATCGTGTCGAAGCTCGACGCCGGCGCGCCGGTACCGCTCAGGTCCGTGGGCGTGCCGACCGTCCGGTACAGCGTCCCGTCGACGTAGAACGCCGGGCCGCCGACGCCACCGGCTCCCGCCGCACCCGCGACCGACGCCGAGGCCACCAGCACGATGCCGGCCGCCAGCGCCGTGAAGAGGAGTCTCCTCATCGTTCCTCCTTCCGACTGCCCTCCGGAGCGCGTCTCCGGAGCTCGAGGTCAGAAGTACCTGTCGAGGCTTGCGGAGCGGTTTCGGGGGCGTGAACAGAGCCTTACGGGAAGCGATCGCGTGCTCGGTCCCGCTCCCGCGCGGCGTCCCGGAGCGCTCGGAAGCGCTCGGTGAGGTCGTCCAGCTGGTGATGCGCGTTCAGGCCGCTCGGGTTCGGGAGGACCCACAGCCGAGATGCGCCCAGATCCTGCTCCTGCGGCCCGGGCGCCGCCTCGCGTCGGCCGAACCCGGTTCGGTACGCGCCGACCCCGAGGACGGCGACGAACCGTGGCCGGAACGGTGCGAGTCGCTCCTCGAGCTCGACCGCCCCACGCCGGATCTCGTCCGCGCTCAGCTCGTCCGCCCTCGCGGTCGTTCGGGCGACGAGGTTCGTGACGCCGAGGTTCCGATCGAGCAGCGAGGCGTCCTCGAACGGTGACAGGAGCCGGTCGGTGAACCCGGACCGATACAGCGCCTTCCAGAACCGGTTGCCCGGCCGGGCGAAGTGATGCCCCACGGCGCCCGACCACAGCCCCGGGTTGATGCCCACGAAGACGACGTCGAGGTCCGGCCCGAGCACGTCGGGGATCGTTCGACCGCGCGCGGCCTCGAGGTCGGCCTTCGAGGGGTGCACGCACTCAGCCAACCACGTGGTCGGTCCGGCCACCACGAGCGGGATGTGGTCATCTAGGGATGGGCCGTCGATCGGTCAACCGAAGCGGGGACGCGGATGGATCACGAGCATCACGCGCATCACGACCCGAGCCACCCCTCGCCGGATGACGGCGGAGCGCACGGGGCGCACGACCAGCATGCCGGGCACGGCGTCGCGATGTTCCGTGATCGCTTCTGGCTGAGCGTCCTGCTCACGATCCCGGTGCTCGTCTGGTCGGAGATGGTGCAGGACTGGCTCGGGTTCGGCGCGCCGACGTTCCCGCTCTCCGACCGGATCCCCGCGATCCTTGGAACGATCGTCTTCGCCTACGGCGGCATGCCGTTCCTGCGAGGCGGCGTCCGCGAGCTCCGCGATCGGCAGCCCGGCATGATGCTCCTGATCTCGCTGGCGATCCTGGTGGCGTTCGCCGCGAGCGTCGTGTCCGAGTTCGGCGTCCTGGATCTCGAGTTCTGGTGGGAGCTCGCCCTGCTCATCGACGTGATGTTGCTCGGCCACTGGCAGGAGATGAAGGCGCTCGGGCAGGCCTCCGGCGCGCTGGAGGCGCTCGCCGCGCTCCTGCCGGACGAGGCCGAGGTGATCCACGACGCGACGACCAACGCGGTCCCGGTCGACGAGCTCCGGCCCGGCGACCTCGTCCTTGTCCGCCCCGGCGGGCGGGTGCCGGCGGACGGGACGATCGTGGATGGGGCCGCGGCGTTCGACGAGTCGATGATCACGGGGGAGTCGAAGCCGGTCGGCCACGGGCCGAGCGATCGCGTCGTCGCCGGGACGGTGGCGACCGACGGCGCGATCCGTATCCGGGTCGAGGCCGTCGGGGACGACACGGCCCTTGCGGGGATCCGGCGCCTCGTCGGGGAGGCACAGTCCTCGCGTTCGAGGGCGCAGGCGCTCGCCGACCGCGCCGCCGCGATCCTGTTCTACGTCGCCGTCGCCGCCGGCGCGCTCACGTTCGTCGTGTGGAGCGCGCTCGGCGAGACGGGCGAAGCCGTGGAGCGCGCCGTGACCGTGCTCGTGATCTCGTGCCCGCACGCGCTCGGGCTCGCGATCCCGTTGGTGATCGCGATCTCGACCGGCGTCGCGGCTCGAGCGGGGATCCTGGTCAAGGATCGTCTCGCGCTCGAACGGATGCGAACGGTGGACGCGGTCCTGTTCGACAAGACCGGAACGCTCACGAGAGGCACTCCGGTGGTGCGCGAGGTCGTCGGCGTCGGCGTGCCGCGCGAGGAGGTCCTTCGTCTGGCCGCCGCGGTGGAAGCGAGCAGCGAGCACCCCCTCGCCCGGGCGATCGTCGAGGCGGGACGGGCGAACGGCGTGATCCCGGCCGCGTCGGCGTTCCGCTCCTCGGCCGGTCGCGGCGTGACCGGTGTGGTCGGAGGGTCCTCGATCGAGGTCGGTGGTCCCGCCCTGGTTCGCGAGCGTGGGCCCGCGGCGCCGGACGAGATCGCCGAGGAGACGGCGAAGTGGCGGGCTCGGGGTGCGACGGTGCTGACGGTCCTGCGCGAGGGCCGCACGATCGGTGCGCTCGCGCTCGAGGACGAGATCCGGCCGGAGTCGTTCGAGGCGATCCGTGCCCTGCACGCCGAACGGATCAGGGTCGTGATGATCACGGGCGATGCTCGGGAGGTCGCCGTGGCCGTGGCGGCCGACCTCGGGGTCGACGAGGTGAAGGCCGAGGTGCTCCCCGAGGACAAAGATTCCGCCGTCGCCGAGCTCCGGGCTCGAGGCTTGCACGTCGCGATGGTCGGCGACGGCGTGAACGACGCGCCCGCGCTCGCGAGGGCCGACGTCGGCATCGCGATCGGCGCCGGCACCGACGTCGCGATCGAGTCGGCCGGCGTGGTCCTGGCGAGCGACGATCCGCGGGGCGTGGTCTCGGTCCGGCGGCTCTCGAAGGCGGCCTATCGGAAGATGGTGGAGAACCTCGCCTGGGCCGTCGGTTACAACGTGGTGGCCATCCCCCTGGCCGCGGGGGCGTTCGCGTGGGCGGGTGTGATCCTGGCACCGGCGGTGGGGGCGCTCGCGATGAGCGTCTCGACGATCGTCGTCGCGATCAACGCGATGCTGCTCCGGCGCATCGATCTCCGGCCTGCCGCCGTGCGGCCCGACGCGGGGTCAACTCGACCCGCCGTCGAGATGACCGCTCGCTGAGGCTCGGTCGGTCAGCGCCGAGGCGACGCCAGCCGCCGCGCCGGACGATCGACGACACGAGCGAGGAGCGGCCCGCACACCGCGAGCAGGAGGACGTAGCAGGCGCTGAGAGGTCCGAGGTCGGGTTCGGCCCCTGCGGTGACGGCGATCCCGGCGATCACGATAGAGAACTCGCCTCGCGCGATGAGCGCCGTCCCTGCTCGGATGCGGCCTCGACGGCCGATGCCGCCCCGACGAGCCGCGATCCATCCGGTGGCGACCTTCGTCGCGGCACCGACGATCGCGAGCGCCAGCGCGGCCGGGAGCGCCTTCGGGATCGTGCCCGGATCGACCTCGAACCCGAAGAAGAGGAAGAAGGTGCCGGCGAACACGGATCGGAGCGGCACGAGGAGCGAGCGCGCCCGGTCGGCGGCGGGGCCCGAGAACACGATGCCTGCCAGGAAGGCGCCCACGGCGGCGGAGACGTTGAGCGCCTCCGTCGCTCCGGCGGTGAGCAGCAGCACGGCGAGGATGCCGAACAGGAGCGCCTCGTCGGAGTCGCTGAACACCGCGCGACTGATCGCCGGTCCGTAGCGAGCGGCCACGGTCAGGATCGTGACGACGACGAGCGCCGCCAAGACGATCGAGACGACGACGCGCCCGGCGCCCCCACCGACGAGCAGCACGGTCGCGAACGGCAGGAACCCCGCCATCACCAGATCCTCGATCACCAGGATCGCCAGGATCAGCGGGGTCTCCCGGTTGCCCATCCACCCCAGGTCGTCGAGGGTCCGAGCGATCACGCCGGAGGACGAGATGTACGTCACGCCTCCCAGGAAGATCGCCGGGACGACCCCCCAACCGAGCAGCACCCCCGCCACGAACCCCGGCGTGAAGTTCAGCAGCAGATCGACCGCGCCGACCCGGGAGGACGTTCGAACGGCGTCGACGAGCTCCCGAGCCGAGTACTCGAGTCCCAGCGAGAACAGCAGCAGGATGAGTCCGATCTCGGCGCCCGCCGCGATGAATCGATCCGCGGTGACGAGCGGGACGAGCCCGCCCTGGCCGAACGCCAGGCCCGCGAGGAGGTACAGGGGGATGGGCGAGAACCCGAACCGCTGGGCGACCCGGGCCAAGATCGCGAGGAGCAGGATGACCCCGCCGAGCTCGAGCAGGAACGCCGAGCCGTGCATCGCTCAACCCGAGCGAAGCAGGACGGCGAGTTCCTCGATCCCGCGGGGCGTCCCAACGACGACGAGCGTGTCGCCGCCACGCAGGGCGAACTCGGGGCCCGGCGCCGGATGGGCCGAGTCGCCGCGCAGCACGGCGACGATCGAGACCCCGGTGCGCGTTCGAGCCTGCGTGTCGCCGATCGTGCCGCCGTCGAACGGGCTCGCCGC
>CBRGMI010000078.1:0-8159 GCA_967797495.1 uncultured bacterium | reverse complement strand
TCGGGGGACCCTCTTACAGAGATAAACGTATCAAGTTGGTCACGGGTTGCGTTCCCAAGAGAAGTCACGGGTTGCGTTCCCAAGAGAAGCGGAGTCAAAACAAGGGCCCCCAAGCGAGCCGTAGATTTCCTGCCGACCACCGACCTGCCGTGGCCGAAATCGGCTGCGTTAGTTGACCTACCTCACGTCGGTGATACACCTAAGCGCGCGAAAAGGCAGGATGAGCCTCGAGGCCGTGATGCCCGTTGGGAGGAGCATGCCGGGACCGCTCGCGAAGGAGATCGGCGCCGTCCTCCGTCGCGCTCGAAGAGCGCGGGGACTGGCGCTTCGGAACGTCTCGAGCCTGAGCTCGGGTACGTTCAAACCCTCCTCGCTCGCCAGCTATGAACGGGGGGATCGCGCGCTCTCCGTCGAGAGGTTCCTCCTGCTGGCGGATCTCTACGACATCCCGTCGGCGCGACTGATGGCCCAGATCTCTCGCCGCGCCGAGGGCCGGCCCCCCATCGTCGTCGACGTACGGACCGCACACACGATCGGCGGGGTCGAGGGGGCCATCCTTGCAGGCTTCATCCACGAGGTTATCGCGCTCCGTCGGCAGTCGGCGTCCTCTGAAGAGATCTCACTCCGAGATGGCGACCTCGAAGTGCTCGCGACGGCGTCAGGACGTCGAGCGGAGCAGTTCATGGAGGCGGTTGAGCTGGCGCTCCGCCGACATTGACCACGGCGATCATGTGCCCCTGAGGAACGCGAGCGTCTCGCGCAAGCCATCTTCGAGGTGCGTCCAGGGCCGCCACCCCAGCACGTCGTTGGCCAGTGCGACATCAAGCGCGCTCCTGCGAAGATCGCCGGGCCTGGCCGGCCCGTATCGGGGCTCGCCGGTGAAGCTCGTGATCTTCGCAAGCATCTGGTACAGGCCGTTCACGGAGGTCTCGACCGAGGTACCGATATTGAGGAGGTGTCCGTCTCCCTGTTCCGCCGCGAGTGCGAAGGCGTGGGCGACGTCATCGACGAACACGTAGTCCCGTGTCTGATGGCCGTCGCCGAAGATCGTCGGTGCCTCTCCATCCAGCATGCCGGCGGAGAAGATCGCGATTACCCCTGCCTCGCCGTGCGGATCCTGACGTGGCCCGTACACGTTGGCGAGTGCGAGCGCCGTCCACCGGATACCGTGGTGGCGTTCATAGAAGCCCAGGTAGTCGATGACGACCTTTTTGCTCGCTCCGTACGGCGAGACCGGACGAGCTCCACTGAAAGCCGTCTCCCTGACAGGGAGCTTGCGTGGTTCCCCGTACAGGGTTCCCCCCGACGCCGCATAGACCACTTTGCGGACACCCGTCCTCCGTGCACATTCGAGCACATTGATCGTTCCCATCACGTTCACGGATGCATCGAGCATAGGGTCGTCCATCGAGGTCGCGACCGCTGCCTGTGCTCCGAGGTGCATCACGACATCCGGCCGCAGCCGTTCGAACAACGACACGAGGCCCTCGGCTCGGACGTCCATGTTGAAGAACGTGAACTCGTTCCCGTAGCCGCGTGCCTCGCCGAGGTTGGCGATCCGACCGGTCGACAGGTCGTCGACCGCGACGACCCGATGTCCCTCGGCGAGCAAGCGATCGCACAGGTGCGAGCCGATGAACCCGGCTCCCCCCGTGACCAGGAACGTGGTCACCCGAGCTCCAGCGAGGGGTCGGCGCCCACGCCCAGGGACGTTCGTTCGCCCCGCAGCAGCCTCCACGCCCCGGCGACGCCGATCATCGCGCCGTTGTCGGTGCACAGGTCCATCGATGGGAACAGGATGCGGAGCCCGGCCTCGGCGCCGGCCTTCCCCATCCGTTCGCGCAGCCGCGTGTTGGCCACCACGCCCCCGCCGAGCAGCACCGTGTCGACCCGGCGCTCGCGGGCCGCGTCGATGGTCTTCGCCACCTGGACGTCGACGATGGCCTCCTGGAACGACGCCGCCAGGTCGGCCGGCTCGACGTCGCGCCCGGCCTGGCGTTCGGCCTTCACGTGCCGGAGCACGGCCGTCTTCAGACCCGACAGCGAGAAGTCGAAGTCGCCGGAGTCGGCCATCGCGCGCGGGAACCGGATCGCGTGCGGATCGCCGTCCCGGGCGAGCCGGTCGAGCGCGGGGCCGCCGGGGAAGCCGAGCCCGAGGAACCGAGCGATCTTGTCGAACGCCTCCCCCGCGGCGTCGTCGACGGTCTGCCCGACGAGCTCGTAGCGATGAGGTTCGGGCATGTGCACGAGCATCGTGTGGCCACCGGACACGACCAGGCACACGGCGGGGGTGATCTTGGGGCCGTGCTCGACGGCGTTCGCGAGGATGTGCCCCTCGAGATGGTTCACGCCGATCAGCGGCGCCCCCGTGGCGAGCGCGATCGCCTTGGCGGCGGCCATCCCGACCAGCAGCGCGCCGACCAGGCCCGGGCCGACGGTCACGGCCACGCCGTCGACATCACCGAACCCACACCCGGCGGTCTCGAGCGCGGCGTCGATCAGCGGGGTGAGCGCCTCGACGTGCGCGCGGCTCGCGAGCTCGGGCACCACGCCGCCGAAGCGCTCGTGCACGTCGACCTGGCTGGCGATCAGGTTGGCGAGCACGGTCTCCCCGTCGACGACCGCGACCGCGGTCTCGTCGCACGACGTCTCGATGCCCAGCACCTTCACGGCAAGAACCTCACGGAGCGGGCTCCGTCCTCGTCGTCGGCCGGAGGGTCACGCGACCTCGGGTCGCACGCCGTCGGGGAGCTCGTCGAGCAGCCGGCGCAGGCGCGACCGGAACTCGGCGTCGCGGATCCCGTCCAGCCACATGATCAGCGCGTCCTCGCCGATCTCCTGGTAGTAGTTCTTCCGGATGCCGACGGGGCGGAACCCGAACCGGGCGTACAGCCGCTGGGCCCCCCAGTTGGTGACGCGGACCTCGAGCGACACGGCCTCGGCGCCCATGTCACACGCCGCCAGGACCAGATCGTGCAGGAGGCGCGTGCCGATCTTCTCGCGCTGGCGTTCGGGATCGACGGCGACGTTGGTCACGTGGGCCTCTTCCCCGTAGCAGATCAGCCCGCCGTAGCCGACGACCTCCCGGTCGAGGCGCGCGACGAGGTAGCACCGGTTCCGGGACTCGGACATCTCCGAGAGGAACAGGTTGGGGCTCCACGGGCGGGGGTAGACCTGGCGTTCGATCGCCATGACGCCACGCAGGTGGCGCCGGCGCATCCGGGTCACCTCAAGCCGAGGCGCCTCTGGCTCGCTGATCCCAAGTGATCTCCGCATCCGTCTTCCTCAGGTACATCGGTACCAGGTCCGCCGGCCTATCGGTCTGTTCGCGGATGAACCTCGGGGCCGCCAGGCTGACCAGCGCCGAGGCCCACGGATGCGCGAACGAGGCCGGGGCCAGCTCCACGCGGGCGTCCACCTGCTCGAACTCCTTCCGGTACAGGATGGCACCGTTGCCGACGAGCAGCATCTCGTCTCGCTCGATCTCGAGCTCGGCGGCCAGCGCGCTCGGCGAGGCCACCCGGTAGTCGCCGTCGCGCATCACCCCGCCCGGGGCCGGGCGGTACAGGCCGTAGAAGACCTCTCCCCGGCGGGCGTCGATCACCGCCACGATCCTGCGGCTCGTGTGCTGGACGCCGAACGCGAGCACGTCGAGGGAGCCGATCCCCACGATCGGCACCCCGAGCGACTGCGCGAGCGCCTTCGCGGCCTGCACCCCGACCCGGAGCCCCGTGTACAGGCCGGGCCCGGTGCCGACGGCGACGCCGCCGACGTGCTCGAGCTCGATGCCGGTCCACTCGAGGAGCCGCTCGATGGCCGGGAGCACGTCGTCGTGACGGCGGACGCCGGCGAAGCGCGTCGTGCCGAGGATCTCCCCTTCCGTCCCGAGCGCGACCGAGGTCTGTTCGGTGGAGGTGTCGATGCCCAGGACGATCACGAGGCCTCGCCCGCCGCCCGGTCGAGCCTCCACGGCTCGAGTTGCCGCTCGAGACGTTCCCATCTCGGGAGCCACGTCCGGCCGTCGGACCGCACCACGATCGTCCGCTCGTCGCCCCGGTCGTCGACCGCGAGCTCGACCACCAGGTGCCCGTCCGGCAGGAGCGCCTCGACGGCGTCGCCCCACTCGACGAGCAGGACGCCGTCCTCGGCCGACTGCTCCAGCTCGAGGTCGAGGACGTCCTGGACGCGTTCGAGCCGGTAGACGTCGGCGTGGATGACGGCCAGGCGGGCGGCCCGGTACTCGCGGACCAGGGTGAACGTCGGCGACACGACGTGACCCTCGAACCCCAGACCGCGCGCGAGCCCCTGGGCGAACGTGGTCTTGCCCGAACCGAGCTCGCCCGTGAGGGCGATCGCGTCGCCGCGAGACAGCAGCGGCGAGATGGCCCCGCCGATCGAACGGGTCTCCTCGGCCGTCGCCGCGCGGAGCTCGAGATGCATCAGAACAGGCCGAGCTGTTCCTCGGCGGGCTCGGGGCGTTCCGCGAGCGCCGCACGGATCTCCTGGAAGTCGGCCCGGAGCGCGGTCATCTGGTTGGAGGCCTGGCCTCCGCCGTGGAGCACCGCAGCCGGATGGAACGTGGGAATGACGGTCCGGCCGTTCCAAGGGAACCGCTGACCACGCACGCGGCTGATCGAGACCTGCCGCCCGAGGATGTACCGCGTCGCCCAGTTCCCAAGCGTCACGACGACCATGGGATCGATGATCTCCATCCGCTCGTCGAGCCACGGCTTGCACGCGTCGAGCTCGTCCGGGAGCGGGTCCCGGTTCCCGGGCGGGCGGCAATTGATCACGTTGTTAATGTAGACGTCGCTCCGCGGGATCTCGATCTCGCTCAGGAGCTGGTTCAGCAGCTGACCGGCCGCGCCCACGAATGGCTCGCCCTGCCTGTCCTCGTGGAAACCTGGCGCCTCTCCGATGAACATCAGGTCCGCGCTCGGATCGCCGACGCCGTACACGACCTGGGTGCGCCCCTCTGAGAGACGGCACTTCGTGCAGGTAGACGCGTCGATCGCTGCTTCTTCGAGGGTCCTCATCTCGCCTCCCCTTCTGACCCCACCCACCCGACGGCCGGTACGCCGCCCAGCGAGCTCGCCGCGCGGACCCCACGACGGATCGCCTCGGCCACCGCCCGCGACGCCATCGCCTCGAGATCCCGCTGGGGCGCGTCGACCTCGCCGGTGGCGATCGCGAACACGGTGTCGCCGTCCCACATCGTATGCGCGGGCGTCACGGCGAGGGAGAGCCCCTCGTTCCCGGCCTGCGCGAGGAGCTGCGCCCGCTCCTTGGACAGCGCCGCGTTCGTCGCGACGACCACCAGCGTCGTGTTCGCGCCCGGCCACCGCTGGGGCTCGGCGCCGGGGTTCCGGTTCTCGGCGATCGGCGCGCCGTCCTCGTCCACCACGGTCCCCAGCGCGTTCACGACCGCGAGCGCCGAGACCACGACCTCGCCCTCCTCGGTCGACGCGCTCCCGACGCCGCCCTTCCAGCCCGCTGCCGGGTCGGGCTGCTTGGCGACGGTGGCGCCGGTCCCGGCCCCGACGCTCCCCTCCTCGACAACGCCCTCGGCCGCCGCCTCGCATGCGGCGTACCCCGCGGCCTCGTCCGGCCGAGCCGACGCGTCGCCGATCGCGAGATCGAACAGCACGGCAGCCGGGACGATCGGGACCCGCGCCACCCCCGTGTCGAACCCGATCTCGCGCTCCTCGAGCCATCGCGCGACCCCGCCCGCAGCGGCCAGGCCGAAGGCGCTCCCGCCGGTGAGGAGCACGGCGTGGATCTCGTCGACGGAGGTCCCCGGCCGGATCGCGTCGGTCTCCCGGGTCCCCGGTGCTCCCCCTTTCACGTCCACCGACCCGGTGGTCCCGGGCGGACACAGGACCACGGTGCACCCCGTGATGCCGGTCAGGTCCGTCACGTGGCCGATGCGGATCCCCGCCACCCGCGTCATCACGCCCGCGCCTCGCGTTCGCTCATGCGCTCTTCCGCCGACGCCGGCGCGGCCGGAGCACCTCGACGGCGAAGGATGCCAGACGCCGGTTGAACTCCTCGTGCGCCTCCATCATCGGGAAGTGGCCCGCGCGCGGGATCACCTCGAGGCGCCCCTTGGGGAGATCGGCGGCGAGCGCGACCGAGGAAGATGGCGGAGTCATCCGATCCTGCTCGCCCACCAGGACCATCGCCGGGACGGCGATGTGCCGGACGGCGTGACGGAGATCCAGCTCCATCAGCCCTGCCAAGCCGTCGGTCCACACCTCGGAGGGAGCACGCGCGGCGAGCCCGACCACGTAGCGGACCAGGTGGGGCGGGGCGTCGGGTCCGAACTGCGTCGCGCGAGCGATCAGCTGGGCGAGGTCGGCGGGACTCGACAGCACGTACCTCCGGAGCCTGTTCACGCGCCCGGCCGCCTGCCGCAACGAACCGAGACGGGGCCGGAGGAGCTCGGTGACCGAGCCGAAGGCGCCCCGGACGAGATCGCTCGCGGCCGAGCCCACGAACACCACGCCCGCGACGGGATCCACGAACAGCTCGGGCTGGGTCTCGGCCATCGCCAGCATCGACATCGCGCCCATGCTGTGCCCGACCAGGAGCACCGGCCCGCCCGCGACCGCCGCAAGCACGGCCGCGAGGTCGTGGCCGAACGCGAGCGGTGAGAGGTCGCCGCCGGGCGCCCTCGCACTCCGGCCGTGCGAGCGGAAATCGAACAGGACGCACCGGTAGCGGTCGGACAGGCCGGTCCACTGGTAGTGCCAGGTCGTCATGTCGAGGCTGAAGCCGTGGACGAACACGATCGTCGGGTTGGATGGATCGCCCGCGGCGCGGACGGCGAGCTCGGTCCCATCGAACGATCGCACCGGTCCCAGATCCTCGGGCGGGAGCTCGGACAGGTGTTCGTCGGCCTGCGGGTCGGCGCGGCGTCGCGAGTTCAGCACGGTGCGCCCGATCACACCGCCCGCGACCGCGCCGGCGGCGATGCCGGCCGTGACCAGGGCCGTGCGCTTGCGGCTCATCGGGGTTGCCCGTCGGCGGCCGGATACTCGCGCGGGACGCGTCCACCGATCCCCGTCGCGATCTGGCGCGCGATCGTGCCGGCACGCTCGGCGAGCTCCTCGACCGTGACGCGTTCGTCGCCCTGGGTGCCGATCAGCACCACCTCGTCGCCGGGAGACACGGAGTCGTCCCCGCAGTCGACGAGGATCTGGTCCATCGTGATCGTTCCGACGACCGGATGGCGACGCCCCCCGATCAGGACCTCGCCCATCCCCCCCAGCTGCCTCGGGAACCCGTCGTCGTACCCGACCGGCACCGTCGCGATCGTCGCATCCCGCTCCAGCCGGTACTGGCCCCCGTACGAGAGCCGCGAACCCGTCGGCAGCCGCTTCACCATCGTCACCGCCGAACGCCAGGACAGCACCGGCCGCAGGCCGAAGGGATCGGCGAGCCCGCCGCCCGGGTCGAGCCCGTACACGGCGGCACCCGGCCGCACCAGGTCGAGGTGGGTCTGGGGGAACCGGATGGTGGCGCCGCTGTTCGCCGCGTGGAGGACCCCGGGCGCGATCCCCACCGCCGCCAGCGCGTCGGCGGCCGCGCGGAACAGCGCCAGCTGTTCGAGCGTCCCCGCCTCGTCCAGCTCCGAGTCGGCGAAGTGGGTCCACAGGCCCTCGAGCTCGAGCCCGGCGTCGAGGACGCGCCGCGCGAATGCCGGGGCATCGTCGGGCGGCCACAGACCGACCCGATGCATCCCGGTGTCGAGCTTGAGGTGCACGCCCGCCGGGCGGCCGAGCGCTCGAGCGGCCTCGGCCACGCCCGCCACGCCCTCGTCCGTGTACACGGTCGGCGTCAGTCCGCGCTCGAGCGCCTCCTTCTCCGAGCCGGGCGGGAACTCGGCTAGAACCAGGATCGGGGCCTCGATCCCACGATCGCGCAACCCGAGCCCCTCCTCCACGAGCGAGACCCCGAGCCTCGAGGCCCCCGCCTCGAGCGCCGCCTTCGCAACCTCGGCGTCGCCGTGCCCGTATCCGTCGGCCTTCACGACGGCCATCAGCTCGGCCGCGGGGGGTCGGAGCCGCCGGACGTTGTGCGCGATCGCCTCGAGGTCGATCTCGACGACCGTGGGACGGTACCGCGTCACCCGCCGACGACCTCTCGCATCACCGTCG
>CBRGMI010000077.1:0-8244 GCA_967797495.1 uncultured bacterium | reverse complement strand
GTGAGTCGGACCGAGGAGGTGAAGCTCTTGCGCTTGATGTCCTCGATCATCGGGTGCTCCGCGTCGAACCCCCGCGGCGGGCGCTTCAGCGTCTCCTCCGAGTGGTCGAGCTTGCCCCCGACCTTCTTCCACGCGGCCGGCTCGTCCGCGATCCGCTGCCGGATCGCCTGGAGGACCTCCGGCTCCGGCATCCACATCCCGCCGGCGACGAAGCACTCACCCGGCTCGAGGTGCAGGTAGTAGCCGGGCCCGTGGACGCCCTTGCCGCCGAGCTGGAAGTGCGCGCCCGCGTGCGTCTTGTACGGGCTCTTGTCCTTGGAGAAGCGGACGTCGCGGTGGATCCGGAACAGCGAACCTCCCGACGGCCGCGGATCGGCCACGAGGTTGGGGCTGATCGAGCGCAGCTCGGGGCCGACGTCCGAGATGAAGTCGAGGAACGGCTGCCGGAGCGACCGCTCGTACCGCTCCTTGTGCTCGTTGAACCACGCCCGGTCGTTGTGACGTTTCAGATCGCCCAGGAACGCGAGCGCGTCGTCGTCGAAGTACCTCATCCGAGCCTCCTTCGGCCTCCGTGGTCCGCGGATCCGCGGGCAACCTACCGAGCGAGGGCACCGGGCGTCCCGTGGGATGGGGGAACGGCCCGGGGGGAGTGCCCGTGACTCCGTTGACTTCGGGCGCGGTACCTGCCTAAGGTCGAAGCGAACGTCCCCATGGCCGGGGTTTCAATGCGAGGGAAGCTGTCCGCTGTGGCTTGCGCACCCCGTACGTCAAGCACGACCCCTGAGCTGGGTGGTGTCCGGGGCTCCGTGGTGGACCAGGTGTGCTGATGTCCCGCCGCGTTGAGCTACAGGCGCCGAGCGTCGAATGCCCACGCTGCGGATCGGGGCTGGTCGTTGCCGCTCTGGCCGGCGGTCCGTCGGAGAACGTGCTCCAGCTCCGGAGCGGCACCGCCCCGACGGGCGGGAGCGGCCCGATGGGCGAGTGGCTGTGCCGGTCGTGCGGCCTGCGTTGGCCGGACGATCGATCTCCGGCCGAGGTCGCCCTCGAAGCCGCCGATCCCGAACCCGCCCCGACGGCGCTGTCCGGCGAGCTGATCGAGCTCGTCGATCTCCCGGAGATCCCGGGTTCGACCGGCGTGACGTCCGCTCGCGTCGCCTCCGCGCTCCGGGAGGCCAGGGAGGCGCGAGGACTCACCCTGTCGGATGCCGCGAGCGCGACGAGGATCTGGGATCGGTACCTGCAGGCGCTCGAAACCAGCGCCTCGCTCGAGGAGTTCCCCGCTCCGATCTACGCCCGGTCCTTCCTGCGCGCGTACGCGGAGTTCCTGGGGCTCGAGACCGAGATCATGGTCAACCGGTTCGACGAGGACCATCCGGCGGGGGAGGCCCCGATCCTCCAGCCGCTTCCCGATCCGAGGCCACGGCGACGGGCCGCCGTCAACGCGCTCGTGTTGATTTCGATCTTCGCCTTGCTGGCGATGGTGATGGCGCGGCTCGATGCCGGACGCGACCGGGGACCGATGCTATCGCTTCCCGTCGCGGCGCCGGATGCGTCCGTGGGCCGATCCACCTTGACGCGGCCGCCGCCCGCGCCGCGGGTCGAAGGCATCAGGGCGGTCATGCGGCTGCAGGACCGATGCTGGGTGGTGGCCGCCGCCGATGGAACGACCCTGGAGCAGGGGAGGACGCTGGAACCGGGCGACCGGCTCGTGTTCCGCGCCGACCGGATCCTGGAGCTGGAGCTGGGGAACGCCGGTGCCGTCGAGCTGGAGGTGAACGGCGAGCGAGTTCGTACGGGCGACCTCGGCGAGGTCGTCAGCCTCGAACTCCGCTGGAAGGATGGCGAGGTCCACACCGCCTTCGTCTGACGGGTTCGGGACATCAATGTCGACCACGGACGAACGGACCTTCGGGGGACAGACGCTCGTCGCGCCGCTCCGCCGTGTGCTCGTCCGGGCTCCCGATCCCGCCGCCCTCGCGCGATGGCGCGAGTTCGGATGGCTCGCCGAACCGGACCCTGCGATCGCCGCCGAGCAACACGGGTCGCTGTGCGACGTCCTCCGTGATGCGGGCGCCGAGGTGGTGTTCGCGGAGGGCGAGATCGCGGGCGATCCCGACGCCGTCTACGTGTTCGACCCGGTGATCGTGTCCGACCGCGGCGCGCTGCTCCTGCGACCGGGCAAGCAGGGCCGTCGCGGCGAGCCGCCGGCGATCGCCGAGGACCTTCGGGCGCTCGGCGTGTCGGTCGCGTTCGAGATGGCGGAGCCGGCCACCGCCGAGGGCGGCGACACGATGTGGCTCGACCAACGCACGCTCCTGGTCGGCCGCAGCTACCGGACCAACGACGCCGGCGTCGACGCGCTCCGCGACGCGCTGCCCGGTGTCGAGGTGCTCGCGTTCGACCTGCCACGCGTCCAGGGACCCGACGCGTGCCTGCACCTGCTCTCGCTGCTCTCGCCGCTCGATGACGACCTCGTGGTCGCCTACCCGCCGCTGATGCCGATCCGTCTGCTCGAGCTGCTCGCCCGACGAGACATTGCGATCGTCGAGGTGCCCGAGGAGGAGTTCGGCTCGATGGGCCCCAACGTCCTCGCGCTCGCCCCCCGCGTCGCGCTGGCCGTGGACGGCAACCCGCAGACGCGGCGGCGGATGGAGGCGGCGGGCGTGGATGTCACCGTCTACGTGGGCTCGGAGATCTCGCTCAAGGGCGAGGGCGGCCCGACCTGCCTCACACGGCCGCTGCTCCGCGGCTGACGGCTCGGCCGGAGCGGGTCTTAACGTCGTAGCGGCTTCCCGGGTCAAGGGCGCCGTCGCCAGAACCTCGACTCGCTGAGGCAGATCCTCGAGTCGGATCGGTGTTCGTCCGACTGACCCGTGGGATCCGCGGCGACGCCCGACCCTCCGGCACCACGACTACGATCGCCACGTGCGGAGCGGTGTGACCCCATCGCCGGGCGAGCAGCCCGAGGAGCTCGCGCCCGCCGAGCTCGCGGTCAGGGCCGGCATCTCGCCCGAGGAGCTCGAGCGCCTCGTCGCGTACGGGGTCCTGATCCCGCGTGACGGAGTCCGGCCATTCCGAACGGCAGACGTCTTGAAGGTCCGGGTCGCGCGCGCGTGCGAGGCGGGCGGCCTGCCGATGGAGGGCATGGCCGAGGCTATCCGGGCGGGTCTCCTGTCGTTCGCGTTCGTTGAGAGCTGGCCCTTCGAGCCGGAGGGTTCGCGCCGGTCGCAGACGCATCTCGAGCTCGCCGAGGAGGTCGGTCTCCCGTTCGAGTCCCTGCAGAGGCTCGTGGAGGCCTTCGGGTTTGCCCGGCCCGAGCCGGGGGACGTCGTCGTCGAGGCCGAGCGCCCGATCGCGCTGCTCGCGGGGCGGCTGGCCGAGCTCGAGATCATCGACCAGGCGATCTTGGCGCGGCTCGCCCGCGTCTACGCGGAGGCGTTCCGACGGATCGCCCTCGCCGAGACCGAGGTCTACCACACGGGGGTGGAGGTGCCGCTGCTCCGCTCGGGCCTGGGTGAGAGCAGGGCCATGGAGCTCGCGTCCAGCATGAGCCCGGCGCTGACCGGGATGCTCGACGACGCCGTCATGGCCGCGTACAGACGGCAGCAGGAGCTCACCTGGACCGAGCACCAGATCGAGCACGTCGAGCAGGCGCTCGAGGACGCGGGCGTCTCGCTGCCGGCAACGCCGCCGACGGCGATGTGCTTCCTCGACCTGTCGGGCTACACCCGCCTCACCGAGGAGCGCGGTGACGAGGAGGCGGCGGCGCTCGCAGGCCGGCTCTCCGACATCGTCCAGCAACGATCGCGTCTGCGGGGAGGAGAGGCGGTGAAGTGGGTCGGCGACGGCGTGATGTTCCGCTTCGGGAATCCGAGTGGCGCCGTGGCATCGGCCCTCGACATGGTGGAGGAGATCCCCGCGGCGGGCCTGCCGCCCGCTCACGTGGGGGTCGCCGCGGGCCCGGTGATCCGTCAAGGAGGCGACTACTACGGGCGAACGGTCAACCTCGCCTCTCGGATCTCCGATCGCGCCGCGGGCGGACAGGTCCTCGTCAGCGAGCCGGTCGTGGAGCTGGCCTCGGTGCCGGGCGTGACCTTCGTCGGGATCGGGTCGATCGAGTTGAAGGGCCTGAAGGGACCGGTCGACCTGTTCGAAGCCCGTCGCGCCTGAGGGTCGCGACCGGGAGCGGTCGTCGCGATCACGGCTCGCGGATCTCGGCTCGCTCCCTGAGCTCGTCGGCCCTGGCCGCGTCGAGCGCGCCGGCCCCCGGGAGCTCCGCGTTCGCCGCGGCGGCGCCGAGCGCGAGCCGCAACGCCTCCGGCCAGCGATCGCCGCGTTCGAGCCCGACGACCAGGCCGCCGAGGAACGCGTCGCCGCTGCCGACCGGGTACCGGCCTCGCTCGTAGAGGACGCCCTCGTACCGCGCGCCATCGGGTGCGGCCACCGCCACCCCGTCCGCACCGAGGGTCACGATGCCGGCATGGCCCTCGCCGCCGGCGAGCGTTCGGAGCTTCGCGGACGCGGCCAACGCGTCTCCGCGCTCGGCTACGGGTTCGCCCAGCAGCCCTGAGGCCTCCGCGGCGTTCAGCTTCACGATCTCCGGGTGGGCGTCCACGGCCAGCCGCAGCGGCTCGCCCTCCGCGTCGAGCGCGACCCGCATGCCGGCCGCCCGAGCCTCGGCCACCAGGTCGCAGTACCCGCTGTCCCGCAGTCCACGGGGCATCGACCCCGAGATCGTGAGCCAGCTCCCCAGCTGGAACAGCCCGCTGGCGGCCTCCATGAGCTCCGCCCACGCGGCCTCCGGCGCGACCGGACCGTGCTCGTAGAACTCCGTGAGGTCGCCAGCGCTCCGGTCGGCGACCGACAGGGACGACCGGTTCTCGCCGTGGGTCCAGACGAACGCGCCGCCGATCCCCTCGGCCTGCAGGGTCTCCTCGAGCCACCTCCCCGCGTGTCCACGCAGGATCGCCGCGACCCGCACGTCCCCGCCCAAACGACGGGCCGCGCGCGCCGCGTTCAGGCCCTTGCCGCCGGCCACCTGCACGAACCCGAGCGGGCGGTGGATCCCGCCTGCCACGAGCCGTTCGACCTCGAACAGCCTGTCGATCGAGGGGTTCGCCGCCACGCAGACGATCACGCCGGAACGTTACCCGGCGAGGTCGACGCCCCGCTCGGTGGGGTGCGAGACTCGCGATCGTGGCGAAGGTCACGATCATCGGCGCGGGCAGCGTCGAGTTCACCAGGGGGATCCTCGCGGATCTGTGCGCGTACGAGGAGCTGCACGGATCGCTCGAGATCGCCCTCCACGACATCGACCCCGAACGTCTCGCGTACGCGCTCATGGCGGCCGATCAGATCGTGGAGCGCTCGGACGCGGGATACGAGGTTTCGGCCCACGAGTCGCGGGCGTCGGCGTTCGACGGCGCCGACTACCTGATCAACGAGATCCAGGTGGGCGGCTACGCGGCGACGCGGACCGACTTCGACGTCCCGAAGACGTTCGGGCTGCGCCAGACGATCGGCGACACGATCGGCATCGGCGGGATCATGCGCGGCCTCCGCACGATCCCGGTCATGATCGAGATGGCCGACGAGATGGTCGAGCGATGCCCCGACGGCCTCCTGCTCAACTACACGAACCCGATGGCGATGGTGCCCTGGGGCATCTGGAGCGGTTCGCGCCTGCCCGCGTCCAACGTGGTCGGCGTCTGCCACAGCGTCCGCGACACGCACGCGTTCCTCGCTCGCACGGTCGGCGTCCCGGAGCAACGCGTCGAGTTCCGAACGGCGGGGTTCAACCACCAGTGCTTCGTCTACGTGTTCCGCGACCGCGAGTCCGGCGAGGACCTGTACCCGCGGCTGCGGGCGATCGTCGAGGCCGACCCCGAGGGGCTCGGGCGGCGGGTGCGCGTCGAGCTCTTCAGGCGGTTCGGCTACTTCCCGACCGAGTCCTCCGAGCACGGCGCCGAGTACGTGCCGTGGTTCCTGCACCATGACGAGCAGGTCGAGCGGTACCGGATCGAGGTCGACGAGTACCTGCGTCGCTCCGAGGAGAACCTCGCGGAGTGGGAAGGGATCAAACGCGCGCTCGACGCCGGCGAGGAGCTCGAGGTCGAGCGCAACGACGAGCTCGCGAGCCAGTTCGTCCGGGCGCTCGAGACCGGGGCCGAGACCGAGCTGTACGGGAACGTCCGCAACGACGGATCGATCGAGGGTCTGCCCGACGACGCGTGCATCGAGGTGCCGATGCGGGTCGGTCGCGACGGCGTCGTGCCGACGCGGTTCGGCGCGATCCGGCCCCAATGCCTGGCGCTCAACCGGACGTTCCTCAACGTCGTCGAGCTCACGGTCCGCGCGGTCCTCGAGGGCTCGCGCCGGCTGGTCTACCAGGCCGCCCTGGTCGACCCGAACACGGCCGCCACCCTCACGGTCGAGGCGATCGTCGAGATGGTGGACGAGCTGATCGACGCGCACGGCGAGCTGATCCCCGAAGCGATCCGCCGAGGCTAGGTCCCCGCGCCGGTCACGACGGTCACCGCGACGCCGGCCTCCGTGAGCTCGCGGATCGTCGCCTGGGCGGCGCCCTCGTCCGTGATCAGCTCGTCGATCGCGTCCGGCGGGCAGATCTGCGCGAACGCGACCCGTCCGAGCTTGGAGCTGTCGGCCACCACGACGACCAGGCGGGCCCGCTCGATCATCGTCCGGTTGGTGTGGGCCTCGATCTCGTGATGCGTGGTGAGCCCGGCCTCGAGCGAGATGCCGTCGACGCCGACGAACGCAACGTCCAGGTTGAGGCGCTCGAGCGCCTGCTCCGCGACCGGACCGACCAGCTCGTAGGACTCGGAGCGTGCGGTGCCGCCCGTGACCACGAGCCTCAGGTCGGCGCGGATCGCGAGCTCGCCCGCGATGTTGAGGGCGTTGGTGACGACGGTGATCCCGCGCCGGTCCAGGATCGCCCGCGCGACCTCCGTCGTGGTCGTCCCTCCGGTCAGCCCGACCACGGCGCCGTCCGCGACGCGGGTGGCGGCCTCCGCGGCGATCCGCCGCTTCTCGACCTGATGCCGGGCGGCCTTGTACCGCAGGGGGAGCTCGTACAGGACGTCGTGCGCGACGGCGCCACCGTGGGTGCGCGAGAGCATCCGCTGTTGCTCCAGGAGCCGGAGATCGCGCCGGACCGTGGCGGCCGAGACCTCGAGCCGCTCGACCAGCGCGGTGACGTCGACCGTGCCCTCGGCCGCCAGAGCCTCCAAGACCGCCGCCACGCGTTCGGCCTGTCGCATCGAGCGCGAGCATACCCCCCATGTGAGTGGTTCCGGCCGAGCCTCGCTTGACCGCATGCTCGTTCGTGATCTAGTTTGGCCTGGAATGAGCGCGATCGCGCAGGAGGTCGAGAGTCAGCCCGCGTGCTGGTCCCGTGCGGCCGACCTCGCGGCTCCCCTGGGGGACGAGCTCGGCGCGCCGGGGCGGCGGGTCGCGGTCGCCGGGTGCGGCACCTCACTGCACATCGCCCAAGCGTTCGCGGCGCTCCGTGAGGCGAGCGGCCGGGGAGAGACGGACGCCTTCCCCGCCTCCGAATTCCCCGGCGCTCGCGTCTACGACCGCGTCGTGGCGATCAGCCGGAGCGGTACGACCACCGAGGTGGTCCAGCTCCTCGAGGGCCTCGGGCACGTGCCCCGAACGGTCGTCACCGCGGATGCCTCCACGCCGGTGACGTCGCTCGCCGAGACCTCGATCGTCCTCGACTTCGCCGACGAGCGCTCGGTCGTGCAGACGCGGTTCGCCACGTCGGCGCTGGCGATGTTCCGTGCGCACCTCGGACAGGACCTGCGTCGAGCGATCGCCGACGGCGAACGCGCCCTGACCCAGCCGCTCGAACCCGAGCCGACCGGGTTCGACCACGTGGTGTTCCTCGGGCACGGCTGGACCGTGGGGATCGCGGAGGAGGCCGCCCTCAAGCTCCTGGAGGCGACGCAGACGTACAGCGAGGCGTACCCCGCCATGGAATACCGACACGGACCCATCAGCCTCGCCGGCGAGCGATCGCTCGTGTGGATCCTCGGCTCGCCCGACCCGGCCGTGGCCGAGGACGTACGGGCGACCGGCGCCACCGTGCGCGTGGCCTCGCTCGACCCGATGGCCGAGCTCGTCCTCGTGCACCGGATGGCGATCGCGATCGCCGAGGCCAAGGGTCTCGACCCCGATCATCCCGCGCACCTGACGCGCTCGGTGGTACTGCCGTGACCC
>CBRGMI010000076.1:0-8308 GCA_967797495.1 uncultured bacterium | reverse complement strand
TGGTGCCGATCGGCGGGACCTACACGATGGACTGGGAGGAGGCGGCCGGGTTCGTCAAGGCGATGGAGCCACGGATGGCCGTCCCGATGCACTACGGCTTCGTCGTGTGCTCGCCGTCGCACGCCGGGAGGTTCAAGAAGGGCGCGCAACCGGTGCCGGTGGAGATCCTGGAGCCCACGAACCCGTTCGAGCAAGCGTAGGGCCGAGAAGACGAGCCGAGAGAGAGGAGAGTGACGAGATGGCGCTCGGATACGACAAGCCGCTGCACATCCTGGCGTTCGACCATCGAGGCTCGTTCCAGAAGAAGTTCTTCGGCGTCACCGGCGAACCCAACGAGGAGGAGACGGCGCGGATCTCCGACGCAAAGCGCGTGATCTACGAGGGTGCCCGACGGGCGCTCGACGAGGGCGTCGAGGCGGAGGCCGCCGGGGTGCTGGTCGACGAGCAGTTCGGGGCCGACATCGCCCGCGACGCGAAGACCGCGGGGTTCCGGCTGGCGATGCCGGTCGAGAAGAGCGGGCAGGAGGAGTTCGACTTCCAGTACGACGAGGACTTCGGCGCGCACATCGAGGCGTTCGATCCGACCTTCTCCAAGGTGCTGGTCCGCTACAACACCGAGGGCGACCGGGCGATGAACGAGCGCCAGGCCGGCCGGCTGAACAGGCTGGGCGACTGGTTGCACGAGCACGGGCGGCTGTTCCTGTTCGAGCTGCTCGTCCCACCGACCCCCGAGCAGATCGCGGACTCGGGCGGCGACGAGCGGCGCTGGGACTCGGAGGATCGGCCCACGCTGATGAAGGCGGCGATCGAGGAGCTCCAAGACACCGGCGTCGAGCCCGACATCTGGAAGATCGAGGGCATCGATCGGCGAGAGGACTGCGAGGTGATCGCGGCAACGACACGGCGCGAGGGGCGCGACGGCGTGGCGTGCGTGGTGCTCGGCCGCGGGGCCGACGACGCCGCGGTCGATCACTGGCTGCGGATGGGTTCGGGCGTGCCGGGGTACATCGGGTTCGCGATCGGCCGCTCGATCTGGTGGGATCCGCTGAAAGGGTTCGTCGACGGCAACCTCGAGCGCGAGGAGGCCGCGAAGCAGATCGCCGCCAACTATCGGCGGTTCATCGACGTCTATAAGGGGAGGTAGGAGTGGCGATGGCGGTCATCAAGACGATCGATCTGGTCGGGGTCTCGTCCGAGTCGTGGCGCGACGCGGCCCATCAGGCGCTCTCGGAAGCGTCGAAGACGATCCGCGGGATCGAGTCGATGGACATCCTCGGCACGAGCGCGGTCGTCGCCGACGGCAAGATCACCGAGTACCACACGCAGGTCCGGATCAGCTTCCGCATCGAGCGCTCATAGCGACAGCGCCTCCAGGCGCGCCGGAGGTCGTGGATAGACTGACCGCATGCCGGCCTCCGTCGTCGTCGGGACCCAATGGGGGGACGAGGGCAAGGGCAAGGCGACGGACTACCTCGCCGACCGGATGGACCTGGTCGTCCGGTACCAGGGAGGGAACAACGCCGGCCACACGATCCTCGCCGAGGGGCACACGCTCAAGCTCCAGCTGATCCCCTCGGGGATCCTGTACCCGCACATCACGTCGGTGATCGCCGACGGCGTGGTCGTCGACCCCCGGGTCCTGCTGGACGAGCTGGACGGGCTCGAGGCCGTGGGCGTCGACCCGTCCAAGCTGGTCGTCTCGGGCAACTGCCACATGATCATGCCCTATCACCTCGAGCTCGAACGGGTGACCGAACGGTTCCTCGGCACGAACGCGCTCGGGACGACCAAGCGCGGGATCGGGCCCGCGTACGGCGACAAGGCGGCGCGGATCGGGCTGCGGATCCAGGACCTGTTCGACGAGAAGATCTTCCGCGAGAAGCTCGACGTCGTCCTTCGCGAGAAGAACCAGATCTTGACCCGGATCTACGGGCGGCTCCCCTTGGTCGCCGGGACGATCGTCGACGACTACATGCGCTACGCGGATCGGCTGCGTCCGCGTGTGACCGATACGTCCAGGCTCCTGCACGACGCGCTGCGCGCGGGCAAGGAGGTGCTGCTCGAGGGCGCGCAGGGCACGATGCTCGACCTCGACAAGGGGACGTATCCGTTCGTCACGTCGTCCAACCCGGTCACCGGGTACGCGCTCGCGTCCGCGGGGATCGGGCCGCGAGAGGTGGAACGTGTCATCGGGATCACCAAGGCGTACGTGACCCGCGTGGGCGCCGGCCCGTTCCCGACCGAGGACCACGGACCCGGCGGCGACCGGCTGGGCGAACGCGGGCAGGAGTTCGGGACGGTCACCGGTCGCAAGCGGCGCTGCGGGTGGTTCGACGCCGTGATCCTTCGGTATGCCGCCCGCGTGAACGGGCTGACCGAGCTGTTCGTCACCAAGCTCGACGTGCTCTCGGGATTCGAGACCGTCCCCGTGTGCACCGCGTACCGAGCCGAGGGCCAGATGTTCGACGACGTCCCTCCGCATCAGTCGCTGTTCCACAAGGCGGAGCCCGTCTACGAGGAGCTCGAGGGCTGGGGCGAGGAGATCGGAGCGGCCACCTCGTTCGGCGATCTGCCCGCGGCGGCCCGCAAGTACCTGGAGCGGATCCAGGAGCTCGTCGGGGTGCAGGTCGGCGTGGTCTCGGTCGGTCCGGGTCGCGAACAGAGCCTGACCTCGGGCGTCGTGTGAGCGGATCACGGTGGGACGGTCGTCCCGCCATGCTTGCGCGATGAGGGTCCTGGTCGTCGGTGCGGGGGGGCGCGAGCACGCGCTCGCGTGGCGGCTCGCACGCGACCCGGCGGTCGAACGCGTCCTGGCCGCCCCGGGGAACGCCGGGATCGCGCGGGAGGCGACGTGCTTCGACGTCGCCGCGGACGACGTCGACGGCCTGCTCGCGCTCGTCGAACGCGAACGCGTCGACCTCGTGGTCGTGGGCCCCGAGGGTCCGCTCGTGGCCGGTCTCGCCGACCGGCTCGCGAGCGCCGGGTACCCCGTGTTCGGACCCTCGGGCGGGGCCGCGCGGCTCGAGGGCTCCAAGGAGTGGGCGAAGGACCTGTGCGAGCGTCACGGGATCCCGGCGGCGGGAGGCCTGAGCGCCGAGACGATGACCGAGGGACTCGACGCGCTCGACCAGTTCGGGCCCCCATACGTGGTGAAGGTCGACGGACTCGCCGCTGGCAAGGGCGTCGTGATCACCGAGGAGCGTGACGAGGCCGTCCGGGCGCTCGAGGTCGCCCTCGTGCGGGGCGAGTTCGGCGACGCGGGGTCGACCGTGGTCGTCGAGGAGCACCTGAGCGGCCGGGAGGTCTCGGCGTTCGCGCTCGCCGACGGCGCGACGGCCCTGCCGCTCGGGTTCGCGCAGGACTTCAAGCGCGTCGATGACGACGACGCCGGACCCAACACCGGGGGGATGGGCGCGTACTCCCCGGTTCCCTTCGTCGACGAGGCGATCGCCGAGCGGATCCGGACCGAGATCCTCGAGCAGACCGTCCGCGCGCTGGCCGAGGAGGGCATCCCGTACCGTGGCGTCCTGTACGCGGGTCTGATGCTCACGGACGAGGGTCCGAGGGTGCTCGAGTTCAACTGTCGCTTCGGCGACCCGGAGACCCAGGTCCTGATGCCGCGGCTCCGAACCGAACCCGCCGAGCTCCTCCTCGCGTGCGCCCGGGGCGATCTCGGGAACGCCGAGGCGGACCTGCGGCCCGGCGCCTGCGTGACGGTCGTCCTGGCCTCCGGCGGCTACCCCGGCGCGTACGAGACCGGGTTCGTGATCGAGGGTCTCGACGCGGCCGAGCGCGTGGAGGGCGCGACCGTGTTCCACTCGGGCACGGCGGAGCGGCAGGGTAGAGTGGTCACCGCGGGAGGGCGCGTGCTGTCGGTGAGCGCGACCGGAGCCTCGATCGCCGAAGCCCGGGACCGCGCATACGAGGCGAGCGCGCGAATCTCGTTCGAGGGGATGCGTCACCGCACGGACATCGCGGAGCTGGCGGCGAAGGAGGAGCGGACATGAGCGAACCGGCACCGCTGGTCGGCGTGCTGGTCGGTTCGGCGGCCGAGCTCCCGCTCATGCAGCAGGCCACCGCGATCCTTGAGAAGCTCGAGCTCCCCCACGAGATCCGCGTGATGTCATCGTCGCGCAGCCCCGACCTCGTCGACGAGTACGCGCGAACCGCGTTCGACCGAGGGTTGAAGGCCCTGGTGTGCACGACGGGGATCTCGGGGCACCTCGCCGCGGCGGTCGCGGCACGTACGATCGTGCCGGTGATCGGCGTCCCTATCGCGACCGACCAGATGAGCGGCGAACAGGCCCTGTTCGTGACGGCGCAGATGCCGAGCGGCGTGCCGGTGGCTGCGGTCGGCGTCGACTCGGCGATGAACGCCGCCGTCCTGGCCGCCGAGATCGTCGGCGTCGCCGACCCCGACGTGCAGAAGCGGCTCTGGCGGTTCAAGGACGACCTGGCGGAGGGCCTTCGGCTGTGAGCGGACGCTCGACCGTCCGGCCTGACGGGGGGCGGCCAGTCGCGAGTTCGGGCTCGCTTCAGGATCACCGCGAGCCCCCCGCGCTGCCATGATCCCGCGGTACGTCCTCCCGGAGATGGCCGCCGTCTGGTCCGACGAGGCGCGGCTCGGACACTGGCTCGAGATCGAGATCCTCGTCGCCGAGTCCCTGGCCGGGCTCGGCGTCGTCCCGGATGCCGACGCGCGCGAGATCCGGGCGTCGGCGTCGTTCGACGCCGAGCGCGTGGCCGAGATCGAGCGGGTCACCAGGCACGACGTGGCCGCGTTCGTGGACGTCGTCGCCGCGTCAGTCGGTACGGCGGGCCGCTGGGTGCACTTCGGGCTGACCTCCTCGGACGTCGTGGATACCGGTCTCGCGCTGCAGCTGCGCGACGCGAGCGATCTGCTGCTCGAACGGCTCGAACGTCTGCTCGCCGTCGCCAAGCGGATGGCGCTCGCCAAGCGGGACGTCGTGATGGCCGGCCGGACGCACGGCGTCGTCGCGGAGCCGACCAGCTTCGGTCACAAGGTGGCGCTCTGGGCCTTCGAGCTCGACCGCGACCGCGACCGGTTGCGGCGTGCGCGAGAGGCCGTGAGCGTCGGCGCGATCAGCGGGGCCGTCGGAACCTACGCGCAGGTCGATCCGCGAGTCGAGGAAGAGGTGTGCGCGAAGCTCGGCCTGCGCGCCGCCGAGGCCTCGAGCCAGATCGTGGCGCGGGACCGGCACGCGGAGCTCATGGGCGCGCTCGCGATCACCGCCTCGACGCTCGACGCGATCGCGACCGAGATCCGCCACCTCGCCCGCACCGAGGTCCGCGAGGTGCAGGAGCCGTTCGCCACGGGGCAGAAGGGTTCGAGCGCGATGCCCCACAAGCGGAACCCCGTCCGCTGCGAACGCGTGACGGGGCTCGCCCGGGTGATCCGGGGGAACCTGCAGGCGGCGCTCGAGAACACCGTGCTCTGGCACGAGCGAGACATCTCGCACTCGTCGGCCGAGCGGGTGATCCTGCCCGACTCGACGATCGCGCTGCACTTCATGCTCTCGGAGATGCTCGCGGTGCTCGAGGGGCTCGAGGTGTACCCCGAGCGGATGCGGGCGAACCTCCAGGTCGGCGGCGGGTTGGCGTTCTCGCAGAACGTGTTGCTCGCGCTGGTGGACGCGGGCCTGGCTCGCGACGAGGCGTACGCGATCGTCCAGACGGCGGCGGCCGCGGCGTGGGACGAAGGCGCGTCGTTCCACGACCTGCTCGCCGCGGACGCCCGCGTGCGCGAACGGATCGGCGACCGGCTCGACGAGCTGTTCGACCCGGTGGCGGCGCTGCGGAACCTCGACGTCGTCTTCGACCGACTCGAGAAGGTCGAGGTCCGCGAGGGATGAGCGGCACGGCGGCCCGGCTGCACGGACAGGGAAAGGTCCGCGACATCTACGACGTCGGCGACGAGCGGGTGCTGCTGGTCGCCACCGATCGCATCAGCGCCTTCGACGTGGTCCTGCCCAACCCGATCCCCGACAAGGGCCGCGTCCTGACCGGACTCACGCTGTTCTGGCTCGAACGCACGACCGACGTCGTCCCCAGCCACCTCGCGAGCGCCGACCGCCGCGACTTCCCCGAGCCATTCCGCAGCGAGCCGGCGCTCGCCGGCCGGGCGATGCTCGCCAGGAGGGCGGAGGTGATCCCCGTCGAGTGCGTCGTGCGCGGGTACCTCACGGGTTCTGGGCTGAAGCAGTACCGGGCCGAGGGTCGGGTGTGCGGTGTCGCGCTACCCGGTGGTCTGATCGAGTCCTCAAGGCTCCCCGCGCCGATCTTCACGCCGACGACGAAGGCCGCCGCCGGGCACGACCTGCCCCTCACGTTCGACGAGACGGTGGACGTGGTGGGCCGCGGGCTCGCGGAGCGTCTGCGCGAGATCTCGATCGCCCTGTACGAGCGGGGGGCGGAGATCGCGGCGGAACGCGGGATCCTCCTCGCCGACACGAAGTTCGAGTTCGGGTTCGCCGACGGCGAGCTGATGCTGATCGACGAGGTGTTGACCCCGGACTCGTCCAGGTTCTGGCCTGCGGACGGCTACCTCGCCGGGCGCGCCCAGCCGTCGTTCGACAAGCAGTTCGTCCGCGACTGGCTGGACGCGAGCGGCTGGGATCACGAACCCCCCGCGCCCGACCTGCCCCCCGAGGTCGTCGAACGCACCTCGCTCAAGTACCGCGAGGCCTACGAGCGGATCGCCGCCTCGCCGTTCGACCACTACCGGCACCTGAGCGGCGTGACCTCCGGCGGCGACGCCCAGACCGATGCGGCCGCGCTCGAGCGCCTCCGGCGGGAGCACGCGTGAACGTGCGGTTCGAGGTCCTGGTCCAGCTCAAACCGGGCCTGCTCGACCCCCAGGGCAAGGCGGTCGAGGGATCGCTTCCGGCCTTGGGGTGGACGAACGTGAGCGGCGTGCGCGTCGGCCGGCATGTCGAGCTCACGATCGAAGCCGACAGCGAGGAGGCCGCGCGGTCGCAGGTCGAGGCGATGGCCGCCCGGCTCCTGGCGAACCCGGTGATCGAGGAGTTCCAGGTCCTGCGGGCCGGGCAGGTTCTTCGTTGAGCGCCACATGAGCGAAGACCGTCGGCCGAGGATCGGCGTCGTCACGTTCCCCGGGTCGCTGGACGACCGGGACGCGCTCCGCGCGGTGCGCGTCATGGGCGGGGAAGGCGTCGCGCTGTGGCACGCGGATCGTGATCTCCGTGCCGTCGACGCGGTGATCCTGCCCGGCGGATTCTCCTACGGCGACTACCTTCGGTGCGGCGCGATCGCGCGGTTCGCGCCGATCATGGACGAGGTGCGAGGGTTCGCCGAGGCCGGCGGCGCCGTCGTCGGGATCTGCAACGGTTTCCAGATCCTGTGCGAGGCCGGGCTGCTGCCGGGCGCGCTGATCCGGAATCGGCAGCTCCGCTTCGTGTGCCGATGGGTGAACGTCCGCGTCGAGACCTCCGTGTCGCCGCTGTCGGCGGACCTGGTCGCGGGCGAGATCCTGCGGGTCCCGGTCAAGCACGGTGAGGGGCAGTTCGTCGCGTCCGCCGGCGATCTCGACCGGATCGAGCGCGACGGGCTGGTCGTCTTCCGATACTGCTCGCCAGAGGGCGCGACAGAGGGCGCGACCGGCGATGCGCACAACCCCAACGGCGCCTCGAACGCGATCGCCGGGCTCCGCAACGAGGCGGGCAACGTCGTCGGCCTGATGCCGCACCCCGAGCACGCGGTCGACCCCGACGTCGGCGAGACGGGCGGACAGCCGATGTTCGCCTCGTTGCTTTCGTCCACGCTCGCCCGCGTCTCCGCCGCGTGAGCGCGTCCGAGCCGCTTCACCGGCAGCTCGGACTCACCGACGAGGAGCTGGCGTCGATCCGATCGACCCTCGGCCGGGATCCCAACCGCGACGAGCTCGCGATGTACGCCGTGATGTGGTCCGAGCACTGTTCGTACAAGTCCTCGAAGGTCCACCTGCGCGGCCTGCCCAGCGAGGGTCGCTCGGTGCTCGTCGGCCCGGGTCAGGACGCCGGCGCGGTCGACGTGGGCGATGGCATCGCGGTCGTGTTCAAGCTCGAGTCGCACTCGCACCCCTCGGCGGTCGAGCCCTATCAGGGCGCCGCGACCGGGGTCGGCGGGATCGTGCGCGACGTGATCTCGATGGGGGCCCGACCCGTCGCGTTGTTGGACCCGCTGCGGTTCGGCCCGCTCGACGACGAGCGGAACCGGTGGTTGTTCGAGGGCGTGGTCGCCGGGATCGGCGGCTACGGCAACTGCATCGGCGTCCCGACGGTGGGCGGCG
>CBRGMI010000075.1:0-8427 GCA_967797495.1 uncultured bacterium | reverse complement strand
GAAGCCGACCGACTGCGCGAGCACGTCGATCAGCGAGAGCTTCTTGCCGCCGAGGCGCTCGTACTCCTCGGTCACCACCAACGGTCGTTCGCCTTCCACGGACCCCTCCCCTCCCGATGAACGGATCTGCTGGTGCTTCTACCTCGGCGGGACTATGCCGTCCAGCCCCCCTCGGGCCGCTCGAACCAGACGTGCACCTGTCCCGTGCCTACTGAGGCCTCGTACTCGCTGAACAGCTCCCCCGTTGCGGTGCAATCACGTCCACCGAGCGCGGCGGCCATCATCAGGTAGTGGCCGAAGTGTCCCTCCGGGTACGCCTTGCGGTAGTCGGGCATGCCGTCGATCACACCCGCGTGGTCGCCCTTGCCGAACTTCTCGAGCACGGCCATGTCGGCGTCGTAGTACTTCGGGTCGTAGATGTTGTCGGGCGCCTTCTGGCTCTCGCGCCTGGGCAGGTCCTTGAAGTTGAAGAACCGATGGGTCATCCCACCCGAGGCGAGCAGCACGACACGTCGGTCGCTCTGTTCGATCGCCTTGCCGATCAGCTCACCGAACAGGAGGAAGTCGCCCGTGTCGCAGCACTGGTTCAATGCGACACTCACCCACGCCGTGTTCGGATCGCCGAGGAAGGTCCATATGTTGACCGTTCCGTAGTAGATCGGGAGGAACGGATCGTCGCTGGCGAGGATCCGACAGTCATCCCGCCCCTCCGCCTGCGCCTCGATGAGTTTGGCGAGCTCGGGATCGCCCGGTATGTCGTACGGGATCTGACGCATGCCGCGCGGCAGTTCGCTGCTCGTGAACTTGCCCTGCCGGCGGTCGTGGCCCGTCACGAGGTGCTCCCAAGTCGACTCCCAGTGCGTATCGAACACGAGGACGGTGTCGGGCTTCAGCCGGTCCAGGCATTCGGCCTTCATCCGGTGCAGACCGGGGACGAGCGTGATCTCCTTGCCCTCGTTGTGCTCGAGTCGCCACTCCTTCGGCAGCATGATCGTGGGGACGTGCGCTACCAGAGCCGCGCCGACGATCTCACCCATCCGTCATCCCTCCCAAGGTGCCGTGCAGACGTTCTTCACGTCCGCGTAGAAGTCGAAGCTGTAGACGCCGCCCTCGCGTCCGACGCCGGACGACTTCGCGCCGCCGAACGGCGCCCGGAGGTCCCGAACGAAGAAGCAGTTCACCCAGACCGTGCCGGCGATCAGCCGCTCGGAGACCCGCGCAGCGCGCTCTCGGTCGCCGGTGTACAGGATCGCGGCCAGCCCGTAGTCGGTCTCGTTCGCAAGCGCGATCGCCTCCTCCTCGTCCTCGAACGTCTGGAGCGTGAGGACGGGCCCGAATACCTCCCTGCGGAGCACCTCGGCTCCGTCCGGCACGTCGCCGAACAGCGTCGGCCGATAGAACAGGCCGCCCAGCTCCTCGTTCGGCCCGCCGCCGAGCAACACCTTGGCGCCATCTGCCTTCGCGCGTTGGACGAACCCGTCGACCCGATCGAAGTGCTCGCGCGTGATCTGCGGCCCGATGTCGGTCGTCTCCTCGCGCGGGTCGCCCTGGCGGATCGCGCCGGCCGCCTCGAGGAACCGTTCGAGGAACGCGTCGTGCATCGAGCGCTCGACGATCAGCCGAGTCCCGGCCAGGCACACCTGCCCGGCGTTGTCGAACTGGTTCACCGCCTGCTTCACCGTCGCATCCAGATCGGCGTCGGCGAACGCGACGAACGGGGACTTCCCCCCGAGCTCGAGCGAGACGGGCGTGAGGTTCGCCGCGGCCGCCTGCGCGACGAGCTTCCCGGTCTCGATCGACCCGGTGAACGCGATCCGGTCGACCTTCGGGTGCGAGGTGAGCGCGGCGCCGGCCTCCTCCCCGATCCCCTGGACCACGTTGAACGCGCCGTCCGGCAGCCCCGCCTCGCGCGCGATGTCGGCCAACAGGGACGCGGTGAGCGGCGCCCACTCGGGCGGCTTGGCGACGACGCTGTTGCCGGCCGCGAGCGCCGGCGCGATCCGCCACGTGGCGAGCATCAGCGGCGCGTTCCACGGCGTGATCACGACCGTGACACCCGACGGGTCCCACTCGGTGCGGCTCACGAAGTCGTTCATCTCGAACGCCTCGTCGCCGAGCTCGGTCAGCTGGTCGGCGAAGAAACGGAAGTTCCGCGCGACGCGGGGCATGACCGAGTTCAGATGCGAGCGCAGCAGCGAGCCGTTGTCCCCGGTCTCGACGGCCGCGAGCTCGGGGACGCGCTCCTCGATGAGCTCGGCGACCCGATGCAGGACCTTCGCGCGATCCTCGGGCGAGGTCCGACCCCACGTATCGAACGCGGCCCGCGCCGCCTCGACCGCCCGGTCGACCTCGGCCCGCCCGCCGCGCGCGACCCGGGCGATGACCTGCTCGTCGATCGGCGAGACGTCGTCGAAGGTCTCCGACGAGCCCACCCGCTCGCCGCCGATCCAGTGCTCCGTCGCGACCTCGACGCCCTCGATCTCGGCGATACCGGCCGTGGGGGCTCCTCTCCTCGGGGAAGGTCGTTCGGTTCCGAACGATAGGAACGCGTTCGGCGAACTGTCAAGGCGACGGCGGTCGCCCCTCGGGGGGTGAAGCAGTGGTGGACGAGCGGCTCGCGGAATAGCGGCTCGCGCCTCTGGTGGATCCTGAAGTGGTTTCATGCCGAGGATGGATCGGCCGACGATCGGGCGTGGGGACATCGAGACGGCGGACGACCGCATTCGTCCCTACGTGCGCCGCACGCCGGTGCTCGAGCTCGGACCGGGGGCGTTCGATCTCGCCTGCCGGATCACGCTGAAGCTCGAGCTCATGCAGCACACGGGCTCGTTCAAGCCCCGAGGCGCCTTCAACAAGATCCTCGCGTCCGACGTCCCCGAGTCCGGCGTGATCGCCGCCTCGGGCGGGAACTTCGGGCTGGCGGTGGCGTTCGCCGCGCTCACGCTCGGCCACCGTGCAGAGATCTTCGTTCCCTCGAACTCGCCGAGGGTCAAGGCCGACCGGATCCGCGCGATGGGCGCGGACGTCACGGTCGTCGAGGGCTGGTACGACGAGGCGCTCGAGGAAAGCCACGGGCGCGCCGCCGAGACGGGCGCCCTCGTGATGCACGCCTACGACCAGCCCGAGGTCGTCGCGGGGCAGGGCACGCTCGGCCTCGAGCTCGCCGACCAGGTCCCCGACGCCGACACCGTGCTGGTCGCGATCGGGGGCGGCGGTCTGATCGGCGGGGTCGCAGGCTGGTACGAGGGCCGGACTCGCGTGATCGGCGTCGAGCCCGAGACCAGCCGATCCATGACCGCGGCGCTCGCGGCGGGAGAGCCCGTCGACGTCGAGTACGGCGGGTACGCGGCCGACTCGCTCGGGACCCGCCGGGCCGGGGAGATCGCGTTCGCGATCGTCTCCAAGCACGTCGAGCGGGTGGTCCTCGTCCCCGGCGACGCGATCAGGGACGCGCAGCGACGGCTCTGGCACGAGGTCCGCGTGTTCGCCGAACCCGGAGGTGCGGCGGCGCTCGCGGCCCTGCTCACGGAGGCGTACGTGCCCGAGCCGGGCGAGCACGTGGTCGCCCTGGTCTGCGGAGCGAACGGTGACCTCGGGGTGCTGTCGGAGGACTAGGAGAGCTCGGGGCCCGCGGAGAACGCGCCCATGAGCTCGGGCGTGGCGCGCGTGCGGAACGCCTGGTTCACGCGCTGGCGCTCGAGGACTTGCCGGAGCTGGAGCGTCGACTGCGGGATCGGGTGCGCGGCGAAGAACGCGGCGGCGTCCTCGACCTGCCCGGGCTCGGTGAGGTACCGGACCCCGTCGGCCGCGTAGACGAGCGTCGTCGGCGCGAGTCGCGAGACGATCTCGTCCCAGTGCTCCTTCACGAACGCCCATGCCAGGTCCCCGTGATCCCGGTTGGCCACCGCGCGCGCGAGCACGCCGGGCGCGTTCTGCGAGCGGATCTCGCCGGTAAGCGTCTTCTCCACGGTCCGCCGGACGAGCTCCGGGTCCCGGAAGTCCGGGAGCGCATACAGGTAGCGGAGCTCCTCCTGGGGGGTCCGCGCCGATCCGAGCGCCTCGACATACCGGCCGTAGTCCTCGGCCGTCCCGCCGGCCGCGACGATCGCGACCGAGGCCGCCGCGAGCGACGGATCGACCTGCCCGTCGCCGCGCGACTCGCGCTCGATCTCCATCGCCAAGCCGAACGCCTGGGGGTCGGCGCCGAGGACGCCGAGCGCCGCCATCAGGGCGCCGCGGAGCGGCTTGTCCAGGTCGCGCTCGCCCTCGCGCGGCTCCCATCCGATCCGCTCGATCGCCGGCCACAGCAATCCCCGGATCCACGACCGGAAGTGCTCGCGGGGCCCGTCCGTCAGGAACCGCTCGCACCAGGCGAGACCCTGCAGCAGCGACTGCCACACCGGGAGCTCGGTCTCGTCGGCGAACGACGCCGCGAACCGGCAGAAGTCGACGGCCGAACGTCGACCGGCGATCACCGCCGCCCACGTGTCGTCCACGAGCTGCGTGCGCTCGTCGGTCGAGAGCGAACGCAGGTCGGCCGTGAGACGCCCGAGCAGCTCGTCGTCGTACTCGACGCGGACGAACGCGTGCACGCCGGCATTCACGACCACCTGCCCATCGCCCGGGCTGGGGATCGACACGCCGCCCGGCTCGATCAGGACGGGTTCGGTCCCCTCGGACGTCCGCACGAGCAGCGGCACGTCCCACACCGTGTCGTCCTCCTCGCCCGAGATCAGGTACCGCCGCTGGCCGAGCTCGACCTTGCCGTTGCGGAGCCGCGCCGAGACCAGCGGGTACCCGCCCTGCCAGATCCAGCCGTCCATGATCCTGCGGACCGGCTCGCCCGTGGCCTTCTCGATCGCGTCCCACAGGTCGTGCGTCTCGGTGTTGCCGAACCGGTGCTCGTCCAGGTAGCGCCGGATCCCGTCGCGGAAGCGTTCGGCGCCCAGGTACTGCTCGAGCATCCGCAGGACCGCGGCGCCCTTCGTATACGTCAGGATGTCGAACATCCCGGACGCGTCGTCGGGCGAGCGCACGGGGTACTCGATCGAGCGCGTGCTCTGGAGCGCGTCCACCTCGAACGCGATCGCGCGCGAGCGCAGGAACTGGCTCCACCGCTCCCAGTCGGGGCGGTACGCGTCCACCGCGAGCAGCTCCATCAGGGTGGCGAAGGCCTCGTTCAGCCAGATGCCGTTCCACCAGCGCATCGTCACCAGGTCGCCGAACCACATGTGCGCGAGCTCGTGCGCGATGACGTCGGCGACGGTGGCGAGCTCCGGCTGGGTCGCGTTGTCCGGATCGACCAGCAGCAGGCTCTCGCGGTAGGTGACGCACCCGAGGTTCTCCATCGCGCCCTGCGCGAAGTCCGGGAGCCCGACCATGTCCATCTTCGCGTCGGGGTACGGGATCGCGTAGTAGTCGGCGAAGAACCGCAGGCTGAACGCCCCGACCTCGGCCGGGAAGGCGCTGAGACCGGCCTTCCCAGGCCGGTACACGATCCGGAGCGGCACACCGTCGACGTCGACGGGCCGGGTGGCCTCGAGCGGACCGACCACGAACGCCACCAGGTAGGTGGACATCTCCATCGTGTCGGCGAACCGCACCCGGACGCGGCCGTCGCCCGCCGGTTCGCGGCCGATCTCGGGACCGTTCGAGATCGCGAGCACGTCGTCGTCTACCACCAGCGTGACGCCGAACACGGCCTTGAGATCGGGCTCGTCCCAGCACGGGAACGCCCGGCGCGCGTCGGTGGATTCGAACTGCGTCGTCGCGATCGTGCGCGTGGCGCCAGCGTCGTCGGTGTACGTCGACCGGTAGAACCCCTGCAGCTGGTCCGAGAGCTTCCCGCGGAACTCCAGATGCAGCGTCCAGACGCCCGGCTCGGCCGTCCCCGACAGGAGCAGGTGCGCTCGTTCGCTCTCCGGGTCCGGGCGGATCGTCGAGATCTCGAGCGTCCCGCCCGGGCCCTCGAGCCGCCCCGGTCCGACCTCCAGGTCGATCGCGTTCAGCACGATCTCGTCGACCGGTTCCACGACCTCCAGCGTCACGGTCTCGGAGCCGGCGAACGTCGCCGCCTCCAGATCGGGTCCGAGAACCAGGTCGTAGCGGTGGGGGACGACGGTGCGGGGCAGGCGGTAGCGAGCCTCGTCGTCGTCCACGCGCTCTCCGATCGCGGGCTGGTCGCTCACACGCTCAGTCGTTCACGTAGGTGAGCCAGGAGGCGTGTCGCTCGGTCTCGCCCTTGGTCGCGGCGAAGAACGTCCCCTGCAGCTCCTTGGTGATCGGACCGCGGTGCCCCTCGCCCACGGCTCGGTCGTCGACCTCGCGGATCGGCGTGATCTCGGCCGCCGTGCCGGTGAAGAAGCACTCGTCGGCGTTGTACAGATCGGTTCGGACCAGGTTCTCCTCGGTGACCTCGTAGCCGAGGTCGCGCGCGAGCGCGATCACGGTCCCGCGCGTGATGCCGTCCAGGCATCCGGCGGAGATCGGCGGCGTGGTGAGCCTGCGTTCGCGCACGATGAACAGGTTTTCCCCCGAACCGTCGGTGATGAATCCTTGTTCGTTCAGCATCACGGCCTCGTCGTACCCGGCCTTGACGCTCTCGATCTTGGCGAGCACGCCGTTGATGTACTGGCCGGTGGCCTTCGCGGAGGAAGGGAGCGCGTTCTGTGAGTTCCGGCGCCAGGACGCGATCTTGATCCGGACGCCGTTCTCGAGGGCATCCTCGCCCAGGTACGCGCCCCAGGGCCAGACGGCGATGAACACGTTCACCGGCGCGTTCAGCGAGTTGACGCCCATCTCGCCGTAGCCGCGCAGCACGATCGGCCGGACGTAGCACGCGGCCAGCCCGTTGGCGCGGATCAGGTCCTTGATCCCATCCGTGATCGCCTCGATCGAGAACGGGATGTCCATGTGGTACAGCTTCGCCGAGCGGAACAGGCGCTTCAGGTGCTCGTCGAGGTGCCAGACCGCCGGCCCCCGGGGGGTCTCGTACGCCCTGATCCCCTCGAACACCCCGCTGCCGTAGTGCACCGCGTGGGAGAGCACGTGGACGTTCGCGTCGGCCCAGTCGACGAGCTCGCCGTCCTTCCAGATCTTCTCGACCTCGGTGATCGGCATCTCGGAAGCCTCCTCGGAGCAGTCGTGGCCCGGGTCGTGGTCTCGGTGTGTTCCGTGATCGGCCCCGGTCTCGACAGGATAGCGGCTGGTCAGGGGAATCGGTTCACCCTTGGCCGGGCACGTCGTAGGCACGCCACACCATCTCGACCTCGTTGCGTTCGACGCGGTCCAGCGGCCCGAAGCGCTCCTCGGCCCAGGGCCGGAGCTCGCGGACGGCGTCGACGCGCGCCTTCGCCGGGACGTGCCAGGTCCAGGACCAGCGACCCTCCTCGATCGCGTCGAGGAACGAGCCGAGCGGCTCCTCCTCTTCCTCGGGGATCGCGGCCAGGACCCGGAGCCGGAGGCCCAACCTCTCGAGCTCGGCGTCGAGCGCGTCGTGGTTGGCCCACATCAGGCCGACGGGGTCGGTCGACATTCCCGTGATCTCGGAGAACCGGGCCCGGACCGCCGTGCCGACCTCGTCGAACGCCCCGAGGGCCACGATCAGGACACCCCCGGGGCGCACCACCCGTGCCATCTCGGCGAGCGCCGCGCGCCAGTCGGGGATCAGGTGAAGCACCCACCGCAGGTAGGCGGCGCCGAACGCCCGATCGGCGAACGGCATGGTCGTGGCATCGGCGCGGACGAGGGGGAACGGCGACGCGCCGCCCGCCTTCTCGACGAGCTTCGCGAGCATCGGAGCCGACAGGTCCAGGCCGGAGACCGGGATACCGGCCTCGTGCAGCCGCAGCGCAAGCAGACCCGTCCCGACCCCGACCTCGAGCACCCGCCCCCGGTCCCGGAGCTCCGAGGCCAGCAACGAGATCGTTCGCCCCATCGCCTCGTCCGAGATCGCGCGCGTGCGATCGTAGTGGTCGGCCGCGCCGTCGAACCGGACGGACCCGCTCATGACCGCCGAGGCTACGACTTCGGGATGTCCTTGCTCGGGTCGACGAAGGGCAGGCTCGCCACGGTCACCGGCACGCGCCCGCGAGGCGTCTCGGCCTCGAACGTCGAGCCCGGCGCCTCCCAACGGATCGGCACCCACGCGTAGCCGATGTTCCGCTCGAGCCGGGGCGACCACGCCCCCGCCGTCACCCTCCCGAGCCTCGCGTCGCCCTTGACCAGCGGCCAGAAGTCGTTCAGCGCGCCCTCCTCCCGCATGGGCTCGCCGCCGATGTCGATGCCGACGAGCTTGCGGTCGAGCAGGTCGCCGTCGCGGATCTCCTCCATCCGCGCGCGCCCGAGGAAGTCCGCTTCCTGGTCCCACTCGACGAACCTCTCGAGCCCGCTCACGTGCAGCGGCGTGTCCTCGACCCGGATGTCCGA
>CBRGMI010000074.1:0-8504 GCA_967797495.1 uncultured bacterium | reverse complement strand
GGTTCAGCGTCTGGCTGGTCGTGCTCACCGCGTTCATGACGCCGGTGGCGATCGTCTCGTCCTGGGGCGTGAGCCATCGGGTCCGGTTGTTCATGGCGCTCACGCTGCTGCTCGAGACCGCGATCGTGGGTTCGTTCCTCGCGCTCGACCTGCTGCTCTTCTTCGTCTTCTTCGAGGCGCTGCTCGTCCCGATGTTCCTCGTGATCGGCATGTGGGGCTCGTCCCGGCGCGTGTACGCGAGCCTGAAGTTCTTCCTGTACACGATGGCGGGCTCGGCCTTCCTGTTGCTTGGGATCGTCTACCTGTGGTTCCAGACCTCCCAGCAGCTCGCCCATGCGAGCTTCGACCTCCGTCAGATGGAGCGGCTCTCGCTCGCCACGACGACGCAGCGGTGGTTGTTCCTGGCCTTCTTCGTCGCGTTCGCGGTCAAGGTGCCGATCTTCCCGCTGCACACGTGGCTCCCCGACGCACACACCGAGGCGCCGACGAACGGCTCGATCGTCCTGGCCGCGCTGCTCCTGAAGGCCGGGCCGTACGGTCTGCTCCGGTTCAACCTCGACCTGTTCCCCGAGGCGTCCCGCTACTTCGCCGATGCGATCGGCATCCTCGCGGTCGTCGGGATCGTGTACGGGGCGATCGTCGCGATGATGCAGACCGACGTGAAACGCCTGGTCGCGTACTCGTCGGTCAGCCACATGGGGTTCGTGATCCTCGGCATCTTCACGTTCACGATGCAAGGCACGAGCGGCGCCGTGATGCAGATGGTGAACCACGGGCTCTCGACCGGCCTGCTGTTCTTCGTGATCGGCGTGCTGTACGAGCGCACCCACACGCGCGACCTCTCGGAGATGGGTGGGCTGGCGACGGTGACGCCGTGGATCGCGGCGGCCTTCCTCGTGGCGACGCTCTCCTCGATAGGGCTCCCCGGCCTGAACAACTTCGTCGGTGAGTTCCTCGTGATCCTGGGCTCCTTCGGCGCGGATCGCGTCCTGGGCGCCTTGGCCGTCACCGGGGTCGTCCTGGCCGCGATCTACATGCTCTGGGCCTATCAGCGGGCGTTCCAGGGTCCGGGGGCCGAACGCCACCGGGGGCTGGTCGACCTGGTGCCGCGCGAGCTCGCGGCGGTCGTCCCCGTCGTCGCGGTGATGCTGGTGCTCGGCGTCGCTCCGAACCTCGTCCTGGACCGGATCAACCCGTCCTCGGCCGGCGTTGTGGCCTGGGTGCGGAGCGTCGACGTCGACCAGCCCGGGCTCCCGGGCGGGCTGCGGGCGATGCTCCCGCCGCCGGATGACGCCGCCGTTTCGGCGACGGCGGCCGGGGGCGGGGCCGGCGACGCCGCGGGTGGGCCCTGATGCCTACCCCGGCCGTCGATCTCGGTCCGGTCCTGCCCGAGCTGATCCTGGTCGGCGTCGGCGTGGTCCTGTTGCTCGCCGGGGTCGCCGTGCGGAAGGCCTCGCCCACGTCCCTGCTCGTGCTCTGCCTGGGCGGCATCGCCGCGGCCGCCGCAGCGACCGTCCGGCTCTGGGACTGGGACGGCGGCCCCACGGTCCTGGCCGGATCGGTCTCGACGGATCGGTTCGGGGTCGTCGTCCGCGTGATCATCCTCGGGGTCGCCGCGCTGGGCGCGGTGCTCGGGCACCACTACCTCGAGCGCTCGGGGGAGAACAGGGCCGAGTTCTCCCCGTTGCTGCTGTTCGCGACGGGCGGGATGACGCTGTTCGCCGTCTCGGCGGACCTGATCATGGCGTTCCTCGCGCTCGAGATCCTGTCGCTGTCCCTGTACGTGCTGACCGGCTTCTCCACCAGGCTCGGCTCGATCGAGGGCGCGATGAAGTACTTCCTGCTCGGCTCGTTCTCCTCGGCCTTCTTCCTGTTCGGGATCGCGATGGCCTACGGTGCGTCGGGTTCCACACGGCTCTCGGCGATCGCCGGCGCGCTCGCCGGCCGAACCGGTTCGGTGGCGCTCGCCGTGACCGCGATGGGGCTGCTCGCGGTGGGGTTCGCGTTCAAGGTGTCGGCGGTGCCGTTCCACATGTGGACGCCCGACGTCTACCAGGGAGCGCCGACCGCGGTGACCGGCTTCATGTCCGCCGGGACCAAGGTCGCGGCGTTCGCCGCCTTCATCCGCGTGTTCAACATCTCGTTCCAGCCGATCACCTGGGACTGGCAGCCCGTCGTGGGGATCCTGGCGGCGGTCTCGATCGTGGCGGGGAGCGTCCTCGCGATCGCGCAGACCGACATCAAGCGCCTCCTCGCGTACTCGAGCATCAGCCACGCCGGATTCGTCCTGCTCGGGCTCACGGCGGCGGGGGAGGACGGGATCGGCGCGGCCCTGTTCTACCTCGTGGCGTACGCGGCGACGGTGATCGGCGCGTTCGGGGTGGTCATGGTGGTCTCGGCCCGGGGCGAGCGCCACACATCGCTCTCGGCCTACGCCGGGCTCGCCCGGCGGAGCCCCGTGGCGGCCGGTCTGCTCACCCTGTTCCTGCTCTCGCTCGCGGGGATCCCCCCGACGGTCGGCTTCGTGGCCAAGGTGGCGGTCTTCCGAGCCGCGACCGAGGCCGGGTACTGGGTCCTGGTGTTGATCGGGGTGCTCGCGAGCGTCGTGGCGGCCTTCGTCTACCTGCGGGTCATCGTGCTGATGTTCATGCGCGAGCCGGAGGAGGACACCCATCCGGACGAGTCGTGGTTGCCGCGCGTCGCCCTCGCGATACCGGCGGTCCTCGTCGTGGTCCTCGGCGTGTTCCCGGGCCTGATCGTGGGTCTCCTCGACAAGGCGGCGGTGCTGCGATGGTGACGCGCCACACCGGTCTCCGGATGACGGTAGGGTCGGGGCGATGAGCCGCCGCACGATCCCGGGCCTCGAGTCCCCCGATCCCGTGCTCGAACGCGAGATCCGGGGACGCCTCGACGAGGTCGAGGCCGCGCTGGAGAAGGCCGTACGAGCCGACTCGGACATGCTGGCCGAGACCGCGCAGTACCTGCTCGCGGCGGGCGGGAAACGGTTCCGGCCGATGCTCGTCCTGCTCTCCGGCTACTTCGGCGACCCTTCGGACCCGCGGCTGGTCCCCGGCTCGGTCTCGATCGAGCTCGTGCACCAGGCGACGCTGTACCACGACGACGTGATCGACGAGGCCGACGAGCGACACGCGGTGCAGTCGGCGAACGCCCGATGGAGCAACACCGTCGCGATCCTCACCGGCGACTACCTGTTCGCCAAGGCCTCCGAGATCTCGACCGACCTCGGCACCGACATCTGCGCGCTGCTGGCCCGGACGATCGCGACGCTGTGCGACGGCCAGATCCGCGAGGTCGAGGCCGCCGGAAGGGTCGAGCAGTCCGAGGCCGACTACCTCGACGTCATCCGCCGGAAGACCGGCGCGCTGATCGCCACCTCGTGCCGGCTGGGCGGGATGCTGTCCGACGCTCCGGCCGAGGCCCTCGACGTGCTCGAGCAGTACGGCGAGGCGCTCGGTCTGGCCTTCCAGCTCTCCGACGACATCATGGATCTGACGGCCAGCCAGGAGACCCTCGGCAAGGAGCCGGGCCAGGACCTGCGCGAGGGCGTCTACACGCTCCCGGTCCTGCACGCGCTGGGGGGACCCCGGGGTGCCGAACTGCGTGGGGTCCTGCAGGACGGACCCCCGAGCGGGGAGCGTCTGGACCGCGCGCTCGAGATCGTCCGAGCCCCGGGGCACCTCGCCCGCGCGCGTTCGGCCGTGGTCTCCGAGGTCGACCGCGCCCATGCACTGACCGAACGGCTCCCGGCCGGTCCGGCCCGGACCGCGCTCGGGCAGCTGGCCGAGTTCCTGGCGGCGCGGTGCGACGCGCGGGGGCCGGGGGGCTCGGGAAGCGAGCGCGGACGCGCGAGCGGTGGCCCCCCGGAGCTGGAGAGCTGAGAGGGAGGGCGGGGGACGCTTGCTAGAATCCGCGCTGCTCGGGAAAACATTCACAAGCGTGGAGACCTACTACCAGTCGTACGGGGTCGTCCTCGCGGTCCTGATCGCCGGCGTGGGGCTCGTCGCGGTGGCGTTCGGCGCCGCAAGACTCATCGCACCCCGGCGGCCGGTCGGCGACAAGCTGCTCACGTACGAGTGCGGGATCGACCCGGTCGGCGAGGGTTGGTCGCAGAGCCAGGTCCGCTACTACGTCTACGGGTTCCTGTTCGTGATCTTCGACGTCGAGTCCGTCTTCCTGTTCCCGTGGGCCAGGATCTTCGAGAGGCTCGGGTACCAGGCGGTCGTCGAGATGGCGATCTTCATCGGGATCTTGGCCGTGGGCCTGCTGTACGCGTGGCGCAAGGGGGTGTTGAGGTGGGCCTGATCACCGAGAAGACGCCACTCGCCGGGATCCAACCGGTGAAGTTCCTCCTCAACTGGGGCCGGCGGTACTCGCTGTGGGTGTTCAACTTCGGACTCGCGTGCTGTTCGATCGAGTTCATCGCGGCCTCGACGTCCAAGCACGACTTCATCCGGTTCGGCGTGATCCCGTTCGCGCACGGGCCGAGGCAGGCCGACCTGATCGTGATCGCCGGGACGCCGACCGACAAGATGACGCCGGTGATCAAGCGCCTGTACGACCAGATGCCGGAGCCGAAGTACGTGATCTCGATGGGCTCGTGCGCCAACTGCGGCGGCCCCTACTGGGACTCGTACTCGGTCACGAAGGGCATCGACCAGGTCCTGCCGGTCGACGTCTACGTTCCGGGCTGCCCCCCCAGGCCGGAGGCGCTGCTGCAGGGGATCATCCGGCTCCAAGAGAAGATCGCCGCCGAGGACATCAGGGAGAAGTGGAGTGGAAAGCACACGACACCCGCTTCCGCCTCCTGAGGTCGGATCGCGCCTGCGGGCGCAGTTCGGTGACGATGTGCTGTCGTTCGAGGACCAGCACGGGCACAGCGTGGTCGCGGTGACCCCGTCCCGGTACCGCGAGCTCGTGACGTTCCTGCGCAACGAGCCCGAGTTCGCCTGCGATTACTGCGACTTCATCTCCGCCGTGGACTTCGGCGACGAGGGCATGGAGGTCGTCACCCACGTGTTCTCGACCGCGCACGTTCACTCGGTGCGCGTGAAGGTCCGGCTCCCGGCCGAGGAGGCCGTGCTCCCGACGATCTCGGACATCTATCCGACGGCGAACTGGCACGAACGCGAGACCACCGAGATGTTCGGCGTCACGTTCGAGGGTCACCCGCTGCCCGTGACGCTCCTGCTCCCCGAGCCGTTCGAGGGCCACCCGCTCCGCAAGGACTTCCCGCTCATGTCGCGAGAGGCCAAGCCGTGGCCGGGCGCGGCCGAAGGGGAAGAGGAGGACGAGGAGTGATCGCCCAGGCCGGCGAGAGCTTCGTGAACCAGTGGTTCGGCGAGTACTGGCTGGTCCTGGTGACGAAGGCGGCGATCGTGCTGATCTTCTTCCTCGTGGCCCCGCTCGGCGTCGGCTACGCCGAGCACAAGGTGATGGCCCACATGCAGGGGCGGCTCGGGCCCATGTACGCGGGCAGGTTCCACGGATGGGCGCAGTTGCTGGCCGACGGGGCGAAGTTCGTCCAGAAGGAGGACGTGATCCCCGCGGCGGCGGATGCCTGGGTCTTCTCCCTCGCGCCGGCGGTCGCGCTCGTCCCGTACATCCTCCTGTTCGTCGTGATCCCGTTCTCGGACGAGATCTTCATCCTGAACCTCGACGTCGGCATCTTCTTCGTGCTGGCGCTCTCGTCGGTCTCCGTGATCGGCGTGCTCATGGCCGGCTGGGCGTCAGCCAACAAGTTCTCCCTGATCGGCGCCCTCCGGGCGGCCGCGCAGCTCATCGCCTACGAGCTGCCCCTGGTGCTGGGGGCCGCCGCGATCGTGATGCAGGCGGAGACGCTCTCGATGGTCGGGATCGTCGAGGCCCAGGAGAAGTACTGGTTCGTCTTCTCGCAGCCGATCGGGTTCCTCATCTTCCTCACGGCCTCGCTCGCGGAGCTCACGCGGCCGCCGTTCGACATGCCGGTCGCGGACTCCGAGATCATCTTCGGCGCTTACACGGAGTACACGGGTCTGAAGTTCGCCTTCTTCCTGCTCGCCGAGTACGGAGGGATCGTCGCCCTGTCCGCCATCGCGAGCGTCCTGTTCCTCGGGGGCTACCTTCCGCTGCCGACGTTGGAGTTCATCCCCGAGCCGCTCTGGATGCTCGCGAAGATCGGCGCGCTCTCGTTCCTCATCATCTGGCTCCGCGTCACCTACCCCCGTCTGCGCGAGGACCAGCTGCAGCGGGTCTCGTGGCTCACGCTGATCCCGCTGGCGTTGCTGCAGATCGTGGTGGTCGGCGTCTTCAAGGTCGCGTTCTAGGAGGGGTCATGGCGGTCGACGACCGAGACGTTCGCAGGGCTCCCGAGCGGGAGCCCAGCTCAACCGGCCTCGGCCTGATGAAGGGGCTCGCGGTCACGCTCAAGCACGCGCTCCGGCCCTCGATCACGCAGCAGTACCCACAGGAGAAGCCCGACCTCCCGCCGCGTACCCGCGGGGTCATCGCGCTCAAGGAGGCGAACTGCACCGTCTGCTACAAGTGCTCGCGCGAGTGCCCGGACTGGTGCATCTACATCGACGCCCACAAGGAGACCCACGAGCCCGCCTCCGGCGGCAAGGGGCGCTCGATGAAGGTCCTCGACCGATTCGCGATCGACTACGCGCTCTGCATGTACTGCGGGATCTGCGTGGAGGTCTGCCCGTTCGACGCGCTCTTCTGGAGCCCGGAGTTCGAGTACTCGGAGTACGACATCGTCGAGCTCACGCACGAGAAGGAGAAGCTCGAGGAGTGGACGTACTCGGTCCTGCCGCCGCCGTTCATCGAGGACGGCGCGGAGGTTCCGGCGGAGGAGCCGAGCGTGGCGCCGGACACGGCCGGACTCGCCGCGGCGTACGCCGCGGCTCCCTCGGCAGGTCCGGCGCCGGCCGCTGCGTCGCCCGCCGTTGCGCCGGTCGCGGTGGCGGCCCCGGCCGCCGGACCGGCTCCTGGGGAGACCTCCCCTGCTCCCGCGCCGGCGGCCGCACCGGCGGAGCATGCCGACGTGGCGCTGGATCAGGAGACGTTCGATCGGGTGTTGGCGGAGCTGTTGGAGCAGGGGACGGATCGGCGGGTGGCCGAGGGGCGGGCGCGCCGTGCGGCGATGGTGGCCGCGCGGACGAAGGCCGAGGGCGGCTCGTGACCGGAGCCGAGATCGCGTTCGTCTTCATCGGGGTGGCTGCCGTGGTCGGCGCTCTCCGCGTGGTGACCGCGCGGAACGTCGTTCGCGCCGCCCTGTACCTGGTGGTCACGCTCTCGGCCGTCGCCGGCGTCTACCTGCTGCTTGCGGCCGAGTTCGTCGCGTGGGTGCAGATCCTCATCTACGTCGGTGCGATCGTGATCCTGTTCCTGTTCGGGCTGATGCTCACGAAGGCGCCGATCGGGCGCGAGGCGCTCGACAACCAGCGGCGCGGCGTGGCGTTCCTGGTCGGGCTCGCGATCCTCGCCGGGCTGGTCTACCTGATCCAGGGGGCGTTCGACTGGGATGGCGCCCGCATCGACCCGCTCGAGGGTTCGGTGGCCGCGGTCGGGTCCTCGATCTTCAGTCGGTTCGTCCTCCCGTTCGAGGTGATCTCGTTCCTGCTCCTGGCGGCGCTGATCGGGGCGATCGTGCTGTCGCGGAAGGAGGATCGCCCGTGATCAGGCTGCCGCTGGTGCTCTTCCTGTCGGCGGCGCTGTTCTCGATTGGCGTGTACGGCGTGCTCGCACGGCGCAACGCGGTCCTGGTGCTGATGTCGATCGAGCTGATGCTGAACGCCGTCAACATCAACCTCGTCGCGTTCGGGGCGGCGCTCCACGACCTCACCGGGCAGGTGTTCGCGCTGTTCGTGATCACGGTGGCGGCCGCCGAGGTGGGGATCGGCCTGGCGATCGTGATCCTGATCTACCGCAACCGGGAGACGATCAACGTCGACGAGGTGAACCTCCTCAAGTGGTAGCCGCCGAGTCCGCCGAATCCATCGTCAAGGCGATCCAGGACCCGAGCTGGTTCCTGCGGAACTCCTGGCTGATCGCGTTCCTGCCGGCGGTCGCCGCGGCGTTCACGCTGTTCATCGGCAAGCGCACGCCGGGGAAGGGCTCGGTCTACGGCATCACGGCGCTGGCCGCGGCCCTCGTCATGTCGCTCGGCGTCCTGTTGACCTTCGTGGGCGGCGAGCGCGGCTTCTACGAGGCGTCGATCCCGTGGTTCCAGATCGGGCAGCTCCACATGGAAGTGGGAGTCTACGTCGACGGTCTGACCGCTGTGATGCTCGTCGTCGTCACCTCGATCTCGCTCTGTGTGCATATCTACTCGCTCGGCTACATGAAGGGCGACGTGCGCTACACCTGGTTCTACGTCGTGCTCTCGTTGTTCACGAGCGCGATGCTCGTCGTGGTCCTGGCGAACAACCTGTTCCAACTCCTCGTCGGGTGGGAGGTCATGGGCGTCTGCTCCTACCTGCTGATCGGGCACTGGTGGGAGGACC
>CBRGMI010000073.1:0-8560 GCA_967797495.1 uncultured bacterium | reverse complement strand
CGGGACTTCCAGACCCAGCCCGACTACTCGGATCAGGTCGCGTTCGAGATCGACAGCGAGGTTCGCCGGATGATCGACGAGGCCCACGACGAGGCCCTCGAGATCCTGCAGAGCAACCGCGGCAAGCTCGACGAGCTCGCGACGATGCTGGTCGAGCGCGAGACCCTCGGGCGCGACGAGGTCGAGACGTTCCTGTCGGACATCCCCAAGCGCGCGCAGCGCGACGTGTCCGTCCGGGGCGCAGGCCTGGCGGTCTCCCGGCGGGCGATCCGGACGGGCGGTCAGCCGAGCACGCCCGGCACGATCCCGCCCAAGCCCATCGGCTAGGCTTCGCGGCGCGATGGCCGTGGACCGCTGGGCGACGTTCGACTGCTACGGGACGTTGATCGACTGGATGGGCGGGATCCGCGACACCCTGTCCGACCTGTGGCCCGAGCACGACGCCGAGCTGTTGCTGTCCGCGTACCACGAGATCGAGCCGGAGGTGCAGCGAGGCCGGGCGTTGCCCTACCGGCAGGTGCTCGCCGAGTCGCTCGAACGCGTGGCGCACCGCGAGGGCCTCGAGCTCGCCGACGACGACCGCCAGGCGCTCGGCGACTCCCTTCCGACCTGGCCGCCGTTCGACGAGGTCCCGGCCTCACTCGCCGAGCTCCGCTCGCGCGGCTGGCGGATCGGCATCCTGTCGAACACGGACCCCGAGTTCCTCGCCGCCTCGCTCGAGGCCATCGGCGTCCCCGTCGACCTCGAGATCACGGCGGCCGAGGCCGGTTCGTACAAGCCGGCGCACGGGCATTGGGAGCGGTTCTTCGAGCAGACGGGCGCCGAGCGCGAGCGGCAGGTGCATGTTGCGGCGTCGCTGTTCCACGACATCGCACCTGCCCACGAGCTCGGGCTGCGGGCCGTCTGGATCAATCGCCTGCGCGAGAGCTCGGATCTGCCGCGCGCGGCCGAGCTCGAAGACCTGTCGCGGCTGCCCGACACGCTCGACGACCTGGTGAGCGCCTGATGGCCGAGATCGACCGCGCGAAGATCGAGGCGGCCGTGCGGATGATCCTCGAGGGCATCGGCGACGACCCCGACCGCGAGGGCGTGGTCGACACGCCCCGGCGGGTCGCCGACATGTACGGCGAGATCTTCGAGGGGGTCGGCGTCGACCCCACCCCGGTGGCGACCGTGGTGCCGGGCGCGAACTTCGACGAGATGATCATGGTCAAGGACATCCCGTTGCAGAGCCTGTGCGAGCACCACCTGCTGCCGTTCAGCGGCCACGCGCATGTCGCCTACATCCCCAACAAGGACGGGCGGATCACGGGCCTGTCGAAGGTCGCGCGGGTCGTCGACATCCTGTCCAAGCGCCCGCAGGTGCAGGAGCGGCTCACCACCGAGATCGCCGACACGATCGAGGCGGCGCTCGAGCCGCGCGGTGTGTTCGTCGTGATCGAGGCCGAGCACCTGTGCATGACGATGCGCGGCGTGAAGAAGCCGGGTTCGGTCACGGTGACCTCGGCCGTCCGGGGGCTGTTCCGCAACGACGCCCGAACCCGTCAGGAGGCGCTGCACCACATCGGGAAGGGCTAGCACCCGCCCCTTTCTCGGGAACCGAGTTCACGTTTCATTCGGTCTTCCACCCTGTGAGGTCGAGAGTGGATCACGTGCCTGCGGGCGTCTCCCGCACGGACCGGATCGAGCGCCTGTACCGGGAACGGGGCGATCGGATCTGGCGAGGGCTCCTGGCGTTCTCGGGCGACCCGGAGGTGGCGAGCGACGCCGTGGCGGAGGCATTCGCGCAGGTCCTGCGGAGGGGTGACGAGGTCCGAGACCCCGAACGCTGGATCTGGCGAGCGGCGTTCCGGATAGCCGCGGGCGAGCTGAAGGAACGGAGGAAGAGCGAGGTGCTCGGGGTGGCTGGGTCGTACGAGATGGAGGAGCCGGCTCGCGACCTGGTCGTGGCACTCAGCGTCTTGTCCGAGCGACAACGAGCCGCCGTCGTCCTCCACGACGCCGCCGGGTACCCGGCACGCGAGGTCGCGAGGATCGTGGGCTCTACGGAGGCCGCTGTGCGCGTCCACCTGATGCGAGGCCGGAGAAGGCTCCGAGACCTTCTGAAGGAAGACGGCGATGCCTGAGCTCCGCGATCGCTTCGAGTCCCTCTCTCGGGTTCGGGTACCGGATCTGTGGCCCGAGATCGAGGGTCGGGAGCCGGGTCGCGGGGTCGAGCCCTCGTCGGCGCGGCGAGTGCTCGTCGCGGTCGTCGCCTTCGTCGTGGCGATCGCGGGGATCGGGTTCGCGGCCATCTCGTTCGGCGGGTCAGAGCGACCGTCCGAATCGGCCGAGGGGCCGGTCGGGGTCGCGAACGGACCGATCTACTTCCGTGTCGGCGGTGGTGAGGGTGGTAGCCGGATCGACTCGATCGAGCCCGACGGTTCGAGACGACGCGTCGTCTTCCCGAACGAGGTCAACGTCCACTATGACCGGATCTCCTTCTCGCCCGACGGCACACGGATCGCGTTCGATAGCTACCTCGTTGACGAGTACGGGATCGAGACGGCGAACACGGATGGAACCGATGTCGCTCGGCTCACGGATGGCGTGAACGACTCATGGGCCTCGTGGTCCCCCGATGGAAGCAGGATCGTCTTCTCGAGCACGCGGTACGACCCGGCGATCGAGGGATGCGAGCCGGGCTTCCCTCACGAGTTCCGGTGTCCCACCGACATCTACGTCATGGACGGGGATGGTTCGAGCGTCGTCCGCCTGACCGACGATCCGGCGGGTGAGTTCATGCCGAGGTGGTCGCCCGACGGCACCCGGATCGCGTTCGTGCGCCAGGGAGAGGCGTCCGGAACGTACGAAGCGGTCTTCACGATGCGCCCGGACGGAACGGATGTACGTCAGATCTCGAGCGGCAAGCGTGGGAGCGATTTCTGGCCGAGCTGGTCGCCCGACGGGACGAAGGTTGTCTTCGCGGCCATCAGGAACGAGGACTGGGGGATCTGGGTCGTCGACGCGGACGGCTCGAACGAGCACATGATCTTCGGCGGGACGGGGGCGGGCTACGTCGACAACCCCGTCTGGTCCCCGGACGGGACCCTGATCGCGTTCGTCGGCAACCTTACGGTCGATGACTACAGCCCGGACGACGCTCTCTACGTGATGCGTCCGGACGGGTCGAACGTCACGGCGATCGCCGACGCGCCCAGGGTCGGCGTCGCGGGCGACATCGCGTGGCAACCCATCCCGGCGCCGGCCGCGACGCTCGTGCCCACTCCGGCGCCGTCGCCTCCCACCGCGGAGGTCGTGGAGACGTTCGCGGTGGGCGAGGACGTTCTCTCGGTCACGTATGGCGACGGAAGCGTCTGGGTCGCGGTCTCGAACAACAACGGGACGTTCACCGGCCGGATCCTCCGGATCGATCCCGTCACGCACGAGCTTCAGGATGAGATCCCCGTCGACGTCATCCCGACATGGGAGATCGGCGGCGGTGCCATGGTGGTTGCAGCCGGAAGCCTGTGGGTCGCAGGCTCGATCGAGGCGCCGGGGGCGTTCGACGACCCGGGCGGCGGGGCGGACGCGGCCGTGATCCAGATCGACACTTCCACGAACGAAGTCGTCGAGAAGTTCGAGCTCGGTGGCACGCACGGAGCGGATCTCACGTTCTCGAGCGGTGACCTGTGGGTGCTGCTGTTCGGTGACGGGAGCGTCGATCACGTGATGGAGGTCGTCCGGGTTGATCGGGTCAACGGACACGTTCTGGCGCGGATCCCCTTGACGGCTTCCTGGGCGCACACGATTGTCGCCGCGGACCGAAGGCTCGTCGTGATCGAAGGCGGGAGCCAGGCCGTGAACGTCGGTGCCCATGTGACCGTCATCGATCCGGTCACCGCGACGACGCTCGGTACGGAGACTCGGTCGGGGGTCGAGGGCCCGGTCGTCTCGGCAGGCGGCGTGTGGGCGGCCACGGACGAGGGCTTCGCTCGTATCGATCCCCTCACGGGCACGTTGGTCGAGCGCTCGCCGAGCCTCGACCCCTCCCGGTATGCGATCTGCTGCGGGTTCATCGAGGCGGACGATCGTGGCATCTGGTTCATCGGCTTCGACGGGCGTACGGGTTCGGGTGAGCCGCGGCTCGACCTCTTCAACCCGGAGTCGGGCGAGGTGTCCGAGCTCGTGACGCTCGGCGAGGGCACGCCGGTGGCGATGGCCGTCTCGCCGGACGCGGTCTGGATTCTGAACTACGAGGGCACCCTCACGCACGTCGGTCTCGGTTGAACGGGTCGCCGCTACGATGGGGCCGTGGGCGGTCCCATCTGGCGGGTCGGCGATCGCGCGTTCGACTGCTCCGAACGCACGCTCGTCATGGGGATCCTCAACGTCACGCCGGACTCGTTCTCCGACGGCGGAAGGTTCCTCGACCGAGCCACGGCTGTCACGCACGCGACTCGGCTGGTCGACGACGGCGCGGACATCCTGGACGTCGGCGGCGAATCCACTAGACCGGGCTCGACCCCCGTCTCGGCCGACGAGGAGCTGGAGCGCGTCCATCCCGTGATCGAGCGCCTCGCCGAGCTCCACCCCGGGGTCCCGATCTCGATCGACACGCGGAAGGCGGAGGTCGCGGCCGAGGCGCTCGACGCCGGGGCCACGATCGTGAACGACGTGTCGAGCGGCGCCGACCCGGCCATGTTCGATGTCGTCCGAGATCGCGAGGCTGCCGTCGTCCTGATGCACATGCAGGGCGATCCGACCACGATGCAGGAGGCCCCGCATTACGACGACGTCGTCGGCGAGGTGCACGAGTACCTCCGCCAGCGGATCGAGGCGGCCGAGCTCGCCGGGATCGACGCCGAGCGGATCGCGATCGATCCGGGGATCGGGTTCGGCAAGGACCTCGACCACAACCTGGAGCTGATGCACGGGGTCGACGCGCTGCTCGACCTCGGCCGGCCGGTGATGGTCGGCCCGTCGCGGAAGAAGTTCATCGGCACGATCCTCGATCTGCCGGAGGAGGAACGCGTCGAGGGCACCGTGGGCGCGGTCGTCTGGATGGTCGCCCGGGGAGCGCACCTGGTCCGCGTGCACGACGTCAAGGAGGTCGTGCGCGCGGTTCGGGTGTCGGACGCGATCGCGAGGGCCGGCGGATGACCTGGACCGAGAAGCGCCGGGTGGCGATCCCGGACGGCGAGCTCGCGCTGGTGGAGGCCGGCGACCCGGAGGCGCCCCCCGTCGTGCTGCTCTCGGGGGGACTCACGTCCTCCTACCTGTGGCGTGGGCTGATCCCGCTCCTCGCGCCGTCGATGCGCGTGATTGCCCCCGATCTCCTGGGGTCGGGCGACTCCTATTCATCCGAGGGCGCCGACCTTCGTCTCCCGGCCCAGGCCGCGAACGTCCGGGCCCTGGTGGATCGCCTCGGCATCGAGCGCTTCGCCGTGGTCGGCCACGGTCGCGGTGGAGGAGTCGCGCAGCTCCTCGCGATCGAGGGCGGGGTGGAGGCGCTCGTGCTCATCGATTCGATCGCGTTCGACGCCTGGCCCTCGCCTCGGATCCTCGAGCTCCGGTCGCGTGTGGGCGAGGTGGACGCCGCCTTCGTTCGCTCGTGGTTCGACACGTTCTTCGACGCCGGGATGACGCGCCGCGAACGCCTCTCGGACGCCGACCTCCAGGAGTACCGAAGCCCGTTCGAGCGCGCCGACGGCGTGCAACGCTTCACCCGGATCGTAGCGGGCTTCGACGGCGAGGGACTGGGCGGGCTGGAACCCCGGCTCGCCGAGCTCGAGATCCCGGCGTTCGTCCTGTGGGGGGAGGACGACGCGTTCCTGCCGGCCGAGCTCGCCGAACGCCTGGGCGACGCGTTGCCCTGGGCCTCGGTGGCGCTCCTGCCCGGATGCGGTCACTTCCTGCTCGAGGACGCCCCCGAGACCGTCGCGCCGCTGATCGTGCAGTGGCTCCGCACCCAGTACCTCCGGCTCCCGCAAGCGCATGCGCACGACGAGGGAGCGGTGACCGTGGAGCTCGGCCGACACCCGCCGGAGGACGGCCGGTGGTGACCTCGCGGCTGTTCCTGACCGGGATCGCGGCCTCGGGACGCCACGGCGCGAACCCGGGGGAGAAGGACCGAGCCCAGGACTTCGTCGTGGACCTGGACGTCGAGGTCGAGGTCGGCGACGACGAGCTCTCATCGACGTCGGACTACCGAACCCTGATCCGCACCGCGCGCGAGACCGTCGAGCGCGACTCGTTCGACCTGCTCGAGTCGCTCGCGCACGCCGTCGCGAACGACGTCCTCGCGCTCGACGGCGTCGTCAAGGTGAGCGCGATCGTGCACAAGCCCGCCGCCGCGCGTTCGAACGAGGTCCAGGGCGTCGCGGCGGCCGCGACCGTCGAGCGTTGACGTGGCGACGTCCGCGTTCCTCGCCCTCGGCTCGAACCTGGGGGACCGCCTCGAGCATCTACGAGCGGCCGCGCGGAGGCTCGACGCGACGCGGGGGATCGACGTGGTCCGCTCGTCGCGCGTCTACCAGACCGAACCCGTGGGGCCGCCGCAACCGCCGTACCTGAACGCCGTGATCGAGGTGGTCACGACCCTGTCGCCGCGCGAGCTGCTCGAAGCCGCCCGCGGCGTCGAGGACTCGCTCGGTCGCGTTCGAGCCGAACGCTGGGGGCCGCGGACGATCGACGTCGACATCCTCGTGTACGACGAGCAGACGATCGACGAGCCCGACCTGGTGATCCCCCACCCGAGGATGCACGAACGCGGGTTCGTCCTGGTCCCCCTGGGCGAACTCGACGCCGACGCGATGCTCCCCGGCGGCCGACGACTCTCGTCGCACCGGCTCTCCCCCGACGCGGTCTTCGAGGTGCGACCGTTCGCCCCGCCGCTCCCGACCCGATGAGCCGAGCCACGATGACGGAGACGGTCTGCTTCCGCTGCGACTGGCAGGGCCGCGCCCACACGAGCCGCTGCCCATCGTGCGGGGCGCCCCTGTACCGCCCGGACCGGGCAGACCGCGCACGCGTTCCCGACGCGGTCGTCGAGGACGACGAGGCGCGCCTCGGCGAGGACGCGACGAGGCGTTCGGCCCCGCGCGGCGCCGCCATCGGGATCGCCGTCGTGGTCGCGCTCGTGACGGTGATCGCGGTCGACGTGATCGCCAGCGGGCCGTCCCCCGCGGGTTCGGCGCCCGCCCGGAGGGAGTCGCCCGGTGCCGGAACCCTCGTCTACCTCGCCCGTGGTCACGGTCGGGCGAGGCTGTGGGTGGTCGACCTGGCCGCCGGCGTCGCCAGGCCCGGCCCGACGGTGCCGCGAGGGACCGCCGAACTGGTGGACGTCTCCGGCGCGGCCTCCGGATGGGTCGGCGTCGAGCGTCACACCGACCGGCGGAAGGTCGCCGTGTCGGTCCTTCGGGGCGTCGCGCCCGACGCCGAGGCCGTCGGTCTCGGTCACGGCGACCTCGTGGCCTGGGGCCCCGGCGGCGCGAGCCTGGTGTTCGCTCGCAACGGACGGAGAGCACCGACGGGGTGCGCGCCGGTCCGCATCAGCTTGGTCACCGTGCTCAGCGAGAAGGTCGAGTGGGCGCTCGACGACCCGGGATTCTGCGGACCGATCCTCTCGCTGAGCCGGAGCGCGGCCGCAACGTACTTCACCGCGGCCTCCGGCGACCGCCTGAGCGTCTACCTCACCGGCTCGGTCGGGGTCCCCCACCTGATGTTCGACGGCATGAGGGTGATCTCGGCGAGGCCGCCGTCGGCGTTCCTGCTCGCGCCGCGCTCGCCCCTGACCTCGAGGGGCGATCCCTCATCCGGCACCGGAACCCTGCTGGGGTGGAAGGGGATCGGCGGTCCGGTGACGGTCGGCGACGGACAGGACCTCCTCGTGATCGAGCGGATCCTCGCGTGGACGGCGGACGGCGGCCGCGTCGCGCTCGTCGGAAGCGTCGGCGCGCGAAGCGGCGTGTTCGTGCTGGATGCCGGGTCGGGTTCGGGCAATCGGGTGCCCCGGTTCGTCATGCCGGCCGATCCGGGCCTCGACGCGACCTTCGACGCGGCCGGCCGCCTCTACCTGTCCGCCGAGGGCGGGGTCTCGGTGGCACGCGACGGATCGCTCGAAGGTCTCCCGCTCCCCGCGGGGGCGCCGGCGCCGTCGGGACCGATCGTCTGGATCCCCTGAGCGGGATACTCGGTCGATGGATCTCGCGATCGTGGGTGCCGGCCGCGTCGGGACCTCGCTCGCGGTGCTCTGGCGGCGCGCCGGCCATCGGATCGTCGCGGTCGCCGGTGGACCGGCTACGCCCGAACGCGCCGCGCGCTTCCTCTCGGGCGTTCCCGTCGCCGATGCGGTCGGGGCGGCGACCGGTGCCGAGATCGTCGTGATCGCGACGCCCGACGCCGTGATCGCGACCGTGTGCCGGGAGATGGTCGAGGCGGGCGCGCTCGGGTCCGCGAGCGCGGTCGTCCACGCCAGCGGCGCGACCGGTCTGGACGCGCTCGGCGCCGCGGCGTCCGTCGGCGCGACGACGCTGTCCGTCCATCCCCTGCAGACGTGTCCCACGGTCGAGGCGGCCGT
>CBRGMI010000072.1:0-8657 GCA_967797495.1 uncultured bacterium | reverse complement strand
GGTCGTCGCGCTGATGTCGGCCGAGATCGGCGGCTCGAACGGCATCATCCCCGTGGTGTGGGCGGCGAGGATCGGCCTGCCCGTCGTCGACGCCGACGGCATGGGCCGCGCGTTCCCCGAGATCCCGCAGGTCACCATGGAGATCGCCGGCATCTCGCCCAACCCGGCCGTCATGACCGACGAGCGCGGCAACGTCATCGTCTTCCGAGCCACCGACGGCGACTGGATGGAGCGGATGGAGCGCGCGGCCGCGGTCGAGTTCGGCGGCATGTCGTGGTCGAGCGAGTACCAGCTGACCGTCGGGCAGGCGAAGGCCGGCGCGGTCGTGAACCACGCCGTGTCGCTCGCGATCCGGCTCGGCACCGTCGTCGCGGAGGCCGAGCACGACCCGGTCGAGGCCCTCGCGCACGAGATCCACGCCGCTCGTCTCCTCGTGGGCAAGGTCGTCGACGTCGAACGGCGCACGACGGCGGGGTTCGTCCGAGGGTCGGCGACGATCGAGGGACTCGACGCCGATGCGGGGCGCACGCTCCGGCTCGAGATCCAGAACGAGAACCTCGTCGCGCTCGAGGGACAACGCGCCCTCGCGATGGTCCCGGACATCATCACGGTGCTCGACTCGCAGTCCGCGAACGCGATCTCGACCGAACGCCTCCGCTACGGCCAGCGTGTGACCGTCATCGCCTTCCCGTGCGATCCGATCTGGCGGACGGCTCGCGGCCTCGAGCTCGCCGGGCCTCGGCACTTCGGCTACGACCTCGACTACGAGCCGGTGGAGGACCTGCATGCCCTCGCCTGACCTCCGGCTCGGCGTGGACGTGGGCGGGACGAACACGGACGCCGTCGTGCTCGACGCCGACGACCGCCTCCTCGCGAAGGCGAAGGTGCCGACCACGCCGGACGTCACGAGGGGCATCGAGGGCGCGATCGCCGTCGTCGCCAATCAGGTGGACCGAGCCCGGATCACGCACGCGATGTTCGGGACGACGCACGCCACGAACGCGGTCCTCGAGCGACGAGGTCTTCGGCGCGTCGGCGTGCTGCGACTCGGCGGACCGGCGACGCAGGCGATCCGGCCGCTCTTCGGGTGGCCGGCCGACCTGCGCGAGGCCGTCTCCGCCGGCGAACGGATCGTGGACGGCGGGATCGAGTTCGACGGGCGCGAGCTGTCGCCGCTCGACGCCGAGGCCGTCGCGCGTTTCGCGGAGGAGGTAGCCGGTCGAGCGGACGCGATCGCGATCGCGAGCGTCTTCGCGCCCGTCTCCGACGAGCACGAGCGCTCGGCCGAGGAGATCGTACGAAAGGAGCTCGGCGACCTGCCGATCTCGCTCAGCTCCCAGATCGGCTCCCTCGGCCTGCTCGAGCGCGAGAACGCCACCGTCCTGAACGCCTCGCTCATCGACGTCGCGCGCGGCGTGACGAGCGCGATCGCCGGCGCCCTCGAACGCAACGGCCTGCGGCCCGTCACGTTCTTCGCGCAGAACGACGGCACGCTCATGGATCTGGAGTTCGCGATCCGCTTCCCCGTGCTCACGATCGGCAGCGGCCCGGCGAACAGCATCCGGGGCGCGGCCTACCTCACCGGCCGGACCGACGCGATCGTGGTCGACGTCGGCGGGACCTCGACCGACGTGGGGGTGTTGGTTCGCGGCTTCCCGCGCGAGTCCTCCTTCGGCGTCGAGATCGGCGGGATCCGGACGAACTTCCGGATGCCCGACCTCGTGACGATCGCGCTCGGCGGCGGAACGATCGTGACCGAGGACGCGCTCGGCCCAAAGAGCGTCGGCTACCGGATCCTCGAGGAGGCCCTCGTCTTCGGCGGCTCGACGCCCACGCTCACCGACGCGGGCGTCGCCGCGCAACGGTTCGCCCTCGGCGACGCGAGCCGCCTCGCCCGGCATGGGCCGCTCCTCGCCGCCGCCATCGCCCGCTCCGACGCCGCGCTGGCGGACGCGATCGACCGGGTGAAGACGTCGCGCGAGCCCGTGACGCTCGTCGCCGTCGGCGGCGGCGCACCGCTCGTGCCCGATCATGTGGCGGGCACCAGCGAGGTCCTCCGCCCCGACCACTCCGACGTGGCGAACGCGATCGGGGCCGCGATCGCGTCCGTGAGCGGCGAGGTCGACCGCGTCTTCCACCCGGGCGTCGCGGGCCGCGAGGCCGCCATCGCCGAGGCATCGCAGGAGGCGATCGAGCGCGCCGTGTCCGCCGGGGCCGCCCGCGAGAGCGTCGAGGTCGTCGAGATCGAGGAGGTGCCCCTGGCATACCTCACCGATCCTGCGGTACGTATAAGGGTCAAGGCCGGCGGGCCGCTCGCCTGGGGTTGACGCCGGACGCACCGGACGAACCGAACAGGGAGGGGAGACCATGACATCTGCCCGGTTCCGCTGGGTGGTGTTGCTGGCCGCGTTCGCCGTCGCCGCGGCCGCCTGCACGGGGGACGAGGGTGGAGGGGGGACGACCGGCGGCGGGACGAACGCCGAGCCGGACACCTTCACCTACTCGGTCAACTCCGAGGTCATGATCGGCTGGGACCCGGCGACCGGCTACTCGAACGAGGTCATCGCCCTCCACAACATCTACGAGACGCTGACGCGCTACAACGCCGCGACGCAGGAGGTCGAGCCGCTGCTGGCCGAGTCGTGGGACTCGTCGAAGGACGGCCTCACGTGGACGTTCACGCTCCGCGACGGCGTGACCTTCCACACGGGCAACCCGCTCACCGCCGAGGCGGCGAAGGCCGCGATCGAACGGACGATGGACATCGGGGAGGGCGCGGCCTACGTCTGGGGCGCGGTGAAGAAGATCGATGCGCCCGACGACACCACGCTCGTGTTCCACCTGTCGTACCCCTCGCCGCTGGACCTCGTTTCCTCGGGCACCTACTCGGCCTACATCTACGACACCACCGCGAGCACCGGCCAGGATCTCGGCGACTGGTTCGCCGACGGCAACGACGCCGGCAGCGGCCCGTACATGGTGGCCGAGTACAACCCCGGTGACGAGATCGAGCTGCGCCTCGAGGCCTACCCGGACTACTGGGGCGGGTGGGACGACGCCGATCACTACGAGCGCTACGTCTTCCGCGTGACGCCCGAGGCCAACACCGCCGCGCAGCTCCTACGCGCGGGCGAGGTCTCGATGGTCCAGCGGATGAGCCCGCAGCTGTGGGCCTCGTTCGAGGGACAGGACGGCTTCAAGACCCAGAGCGCGCCGTCGTGGCAGACACTGCTCGGCATGCTCAACACGGCCGACGGCCCGCTCGCCGACCCGCAGGTCCGCGACGCGGTGACGAAGGCGATCGACTACGACGGGATGATCGCCGCCCTCGAGGGCGCCGCGGACCCGCTCTCGGGCGTGGTGCCGCCGGGCCTGTGGGGCCACACCGACGGGCTCGAGTACCAGCAGAACGTCGACGAGGCGCGAACGATGCTGGAGCAGGCCGGGTTCGGCCCGAGCGGCGACCCGATCGACCTCTCGCTCACCTACCTGAAGGGCGACGCCGACGAGGAGCTCGTCTCGACGCTCATGAAGTCGAACCTGGCCGACCTGAACATCAACCTGGACGTGCGCGGGCTGCAGTGGCAGACCCAGTGGGATCAGGGCAAGTCCGCGAACCCGGCCGACCGGCAGGACATCTTCATCTTCTACTGGTGGCCGGACTATCCGGATCCCGTCTCCTGGTTCTACAACCTGTTCCGCACCGAGAAGGAGCCGTTCTTCAACCTGGCGTACTACTCGAACCCGAGCCTGGACTCGGACATCGACCAGGCCTCGGTCGTCGCGGCCACCGACCGTGACCAGGCGACCCAGATGTACGGGGACATGCAGCAGACCTTGTTCGACGACGCGCCGGCGATCCCGCTGTACACGCAGGTGTACCAGCGCGCGATGCTCAGCTCGGTCGACGGCTTCGTGGACAACCCGGCCTACCCGAACGTGGTCTTCGGCTACGAGCTGACGCCCGCCGCGTGACGCGGTTCGTCGTCCGGCGGCTGGCGCTCGCCGCGCTGGTCGTCCTTGGCGTCGTCGTGCTCACGTTCGTCATCGCGCGCGTCGTGCCCGGCGATCCGGCCGCGACGTGGGCCGGCCCTCGAGCCCGCCCCGAGCAGATCGACAAGGCCCGGGAGGAGCTCGGGCTCGACCGCCCCCTCCCCGCCCAGATCGCCGAATACGTCGGCGGGGTCGCGAGCGGCGACTGGGGCGTCTCGTTGCGAACGCGCCGGCCCGTGCTCGACGACATCGGCCGTCGCGCCCCGGCCTCGATCGAGCTCGTCACGATCGCGACGCTCCTCGCGCTGGCCGTGGGCGTGCCGCTCGGGCTCGTGGCCGCGAGATGGAAGGGGAAGGTCCCGGACATCGGTTCGCGGCTCGTGGCCGTCGTGGGCGTCTCCATGCCGTCGTTCTGGCTGGCGATCGTGCTCCAGCTCGTGTTCTTCCAGTGGCTGCACCTGCTGCCGGTCGCCGGCACGTACGCCCCGGACCTCGACTACACGAGCCCGCTTCGCAGCATCACGCACATGCCGATCATCGACGCGTTGCTGACCGGCAACTGGGCCGTGTTCGGCAGCGCCCTCTATCACGTGATCCTTCCGGCGATCGTGATCGCGGCGTACCCCGCCGGCGTCATCACCCGGATGGTCCGCGCCTCGGTCCTGGACACGATCGGCGAGGACCACGTGCGGATGGTGCGGGCGCTCGGCTTCCCCGAGCGGAGCGTGTTCGCGCGCTTCGCACTGCGGCATGCCTGGAGCCCGGTCGTCGCACTGCTCGCGCTCGTGTTCGCGTACGCGCTCGTGAACACGTTCCTCGTCGAGGCGATCTTCAACCGTCCGGGGCTCGGCAGCTACGCCGCGGACGCGATCGGGGCGCTCGACACGCCGGCGATCCTGGGCGTCACGCTGTTCGTCGCGATCGTCTACGTGATCGGCAACCTGCTCGTCGACATCGTTCAGGCGGTCATCGACCCGCGGATCCAGGTGAGCTGATTGTCGAGGGTCCCGAGCTACCCGGACGTCGAGTCACGCGAGGAGGTGCTCGCGCCACCCGGCCGCCTCCGCAGCGTGCCCGGGGTGATCCGGCGGAACCCGCTGCTCGCGGTGGGAGTCGCGATGTGCGTCGCGATCTTCCTCGTGGCCGTGCTCGCGCCGCTCATCGCCACGTACCCGGAGGACGCCGGGAGCGCCGTGCATCCGCTCCAGACGCTCGAGCCCCCCTCCGCCCAGCACTACTTCGGGACCGACCAGGTGGGACGGGACGTGTTCTCGCGCGTGGTCTACGGGGGGCGCATCTCCCCGGTGATCGCGGTGCTGGTGCTCGCGATCTCGGTGCTCATCGGGGTCCCGCTCGGGATCGCGGCCGGGTACTTCGGCGGCTGGATCGACGAGGTGATCTCGCGCGTCACCGACGTCTTCCTGGCGTTCCCGGCGTTGCTGCTGGCGCTCGCGTTCGCGGCGGTGATGCAGCCCTCGATCACGAACACCGTCATCGCGATCTCGGTGACGTGGTGGCCCTGGTACACGCGGATCGTCCGCGGCCAGGCCGCCTCGGTGACCGGACGGCCGTTCGTCGAGAGCGCGAAGGCGACGGGCATCCCCCACCGCACGATCTTGTTCCGGCACGTCCTGCCGAACTCGATCACGCCGATCATCGTCCAGGTGTCGCTCGACGTGGGCGGCGTGATCCTCACCGCGTCGGCGCTGTCGTTCCTCGGTCTCGGCGCGCAGGACCCGACGCCGGACTGGGGGCTCATGGTGAGCCAGGGCCAGGCCTTCTTCACGACCCAGTGGTGGCTCGTCACCTTCCCGGGCGCCGCGATCTTCCTGACGGCCGTCGCCTTCAACCTGCTCGGCGACGGGCTCCGCGACGTGCTGGATCCCAGGCGGGTGCTGACGACGCGATGACCGAGTCGAAGCTCTCGCTGCAGGACCTGCGGATCGCGTTCGGCCCCCGCAACGTCGTCGAGCTGGATCGTCTCGAGCTCGGCGGGGGCGAGATCCTCGGCCTGGCCGGCGAGAGCGGCTCGGGCAAGTCGATCACGGCGCTCGCGGTGCTCGGCCTCGCGTCGACCCTCGGCGCGCGGGTCGAGGGAAGCGTCCGCCTCGACGGCGAGGAGCTCGTCGGCGCGCCCGAGAGCCGGCTGCGCGAGATCCGCGGGAGCCGCGTCTCGATGATCTTCCAGAGCCCCGTGTCATCGCTCGACCCGCTGCTCCAGGTGGGCGAGCTCTTCGAGCGGACGCTCCGGCTGCACGACGTCGGCAGGCGCGAGGCGTCGGAGCGCGCGTCGAACGCGTTCCGCGAGGTGCTCCTCCCCCCCGACCTGCTCCGGCGGTACCCGCACGAGCTCTCGGGCGGGCAGGCGCAGCGGATCGCGATCGCGATGGCGCTCGCGCTGCGCTCCGAGGTGCTACTCGCGGACGAGCCGACGAGCGCGCTCGACGTCACCGTCCAGGCCGAGATCCTCGACCTCCTGCGGCGCGTGCGCGAGGAGCGCGGGATGAGCGTCCTGTTCATCAGCCACGACCTGGCCGTGATCGCGGAGCTCTGCGATCGCGTCGCCGTGATGGAGCTCGGGCGGATCGTGGAGGAGGGGCCCACGGCGCGCGTCCTCGGCGAGCCCGAGGACGATTACACGAAGCGCCTCGTGGCGGCGGTCCCGAAGATCGGCGCGCGGGCATGAGCGCGTCGACGGCGGTCGAGACCGCCCTCCTCGAGATCGAGGATCTCGTCGTCGAGTTCGGCCCTGTGCGAGCCGTCGACGGCGTCTCGTTCCGGCTGCCGGCGGGTCCCTACGGGCTGGCGCTCGTCGGCGAGAGCGGTTCCGGCAAGACGACGATCGCGCGGGCGCTCATGCGGCTCGTCTCGGCGACCTCCGGCGCGATCCGCCTAGACGGGGACGAGGTCGCGGGCTCGAGCCGCGCGCTGCGCTCGTACCGGCGCGACGTGCAGATCGTGTTCCAGGACCCGACGACGTCGCTCGACCCGCGCGCGAAGATCGGCTCGACGATCGCCGAGCCGCTGCGAGCGCACGGCATCGTTCCCCGGGCCGAGGTCGACGATCGGATCGCCTCGCTGCTGGCCGAGGTCGGCCTCGACCCCGAGATGGCAAAGCGCTACCCGCATCAGCTCTCGGGTGGCCAGCGCCAACGCGTGGCGATCGCCCGCGCGCTCTCGGTCGAGCCGAGGGTCCTGGTCCTCGACGAGCCGACGAGCGCGCTCGACGTCACCGTGCAGGCGCGGATCCTCGAGCTCATCGCCAAGCTACGGCGCGAACGCGGGCTCGCGTACGTGTTGATCTCGCACAACCTGGCGGTGGTCGAGCAGCTCTGCGAGGAGACCGTGGTGCTGTACCTCGGGCGGATCGTCGAGCACGGCCCGACCGAGCAGATCCTCGCGCGGCCGGCACATCCGTACACGCTGGCGTTGCGCTCGGCCGTCCCGGAGATCGACCTCGCGGCGCGGCGTTCGAGGATCGTGCTGCCCGGAACGGTGCCGGATCCGGCGAACCCGCCCGCGGGATGCCCGTTCCATCCGAGGTGCCCGTACGCGATCGATCGGTGCCGAACCGAGGCGCCGAAGCTGCGGACCGTCGAAGGCCGATCGGTCGCGTGCCACCGGGCCGAGGAGATCCTAGGCGGCGAGATCTAGGCAGCGCACCCCCGGTCAGGTCGGGGCGGTGCGCGAACCTCGAGCATCGTTCCGTCCGGCCGGCGAAACAGCGGTCGACCGTCGATCATCTCGACGCCGAAGCCGCGGTGGATCGCTCGGTGATGTGGCCGGCAGAGCAGCACGAGGTTGCCGAGCGACGTCTCGCCACCGTCGGCCCAGTGGCGAACGTGATGGGCGTCGCACCAGCCGGGTGGCCGTCCACAGCCCGGGAACCGACATCCGCGGTCCCGAACGGCGACGGCACGTCGGAGGCTGGGCGGCACAACCTTGGTGCGGCGGCCGAGCTCGAGCGGCTCGGAGCCCGCCCGCGTGATCACCCGAGTGACATCGGCGTCGCAGGCGAGGCGGCGAGCGGTTTCGGGCGTGATCTGGCCGATGTCCTGCAGCTCCGAGCGCTGTCCGGAACGCTCGATCAACGTCTCGAGATCGATCGTGACCACCACGTGGGGGCGTTCGCCGCCGATGGTCGGACGCTCGCGCGAGGCGAGCCACTGACGACAGATCTCGCCGAGCGCATCGGCTCGGCGCTGCGTGGGCGTGCGAAGGTCTGGTCCGCTTGCCGAACGCGTTTCGGCGTCCATCTGCGCCCGGATCGCCGTGATGAGCCCCTGGGCGTCCTCCGCCTCGAGTTCAGCCCGTATGCCCGTCATGCCGTCCTCGGTGGGGCAGACGTTCAGGCGCCGGCGCTCGTGGCGACGATCCTCGTCCACGAGCGCCCGTGCGGGATCGGCGGCGATCCGCCACGTCTCGCTCACCCGGCGGAGCTCGCCGAAGGCCATCGAGCGCGCAGCCTCGACGAGCGCGGGTTCGGATCGCGCGAACGCCTCGGGAGCAGCCTCCTGGGCGAAGGCGAGCACCTGGACCGCTGATTCGGAGACCTCACCCTCCCCGAACGCGCGGGCGACCTCCGGCATCGCTTCGAGCGCACGAGCGCGACGGACGCGGCCCTCGGCTGCCGAACGCGACAGCCCTTGCCGATGCGCCAACCA
>CBRGMI010000071.1:0-8657 GCA_967797495.1 uncultured bacterium | reverse complement strand
CGTGTCGGAGGGGGGATTTGAACCCCCACGGCCCATAAGGCCACTAGGCCCTCAACCTAGCGCGTCTACCAAGTTCCGCCACTCCGACGAGTCTGGCGATTCTAACAACCGAGCACGAGCGCTCCGGTCAGCCGCCCCACTTCCACGACAGCCAGAACGTCGACGCGCCGAAGATCACGGCGGTGACCACGGTGATCTTGTCGAGGCGCCGCTCGAGGGCGGTGCCTCCCGACAGGCTCGACGTGCCGCCGAACATGTCCGACAGGCCGCTCCCCTTGCCGGAGTGGAGCAGGATGAACACGATCAGGAACAGGCTGGAGATCACACAGAGCACGAGCGCGATGACGTTGAACATGGCCCGTCAGTCTACCGGCTCTCTACCGGTCCGCCGGGGTCTCGATGATCGCGCGATCCTCCAGCGGGAAGTGGCAGGCCGCCACCTGGCCGGGATGATGCGGCAGGAGTTCGGGCTCCTCCTCGCTGCACTTGGGGAACTGCGCGTTCGGACAGCGGGGGTGGAACCGGCAGCCCGAGGGTGGATCGATCGGGCTCGGGACGTCGCCCTCGAGGATGATGCGCTTCTTGGCGGCGGCCAGGTCCGGGTCCGGGATCGGGACCGCCGAGAGCAGGGCCCCCGAATACGGGTGCTTGGGGTTGCGGTAGAGCGTCTGTCCCACGGCCATCTCGACGATCTTCCCCAGGTACATCACCGCGACCCGGTCGGACACGTGCTTCACGACCGAGAGGTCGTGCGCGATGAACAGGTACGTGAGGTTGAACTCCTCCTGGAGGTCCTCAAGCAGGTTCAGCACCTGGGCCTGGATCGAGACGTCGAGCGCCGAGACCGGCTCGTCGCAGACGATCAGCTTGGGCCGCAGTGCGAGCGCGCGCGCGACCCCGATCCGCTGACGCTGGCCGCCCGAGAACTCGTGCGGGTAGCGGTTGTAGTGCTCGGGGTTCAGGCCGACCAGCTCCATCAGCTGCTGCACCTCGGACTTGATCTTGTTGCGCGGCACGACCTTGTGGAGGCGATACGGTGCCCCGATGATCGACCCGACGGTCTTGCGCGGGTTCAGCGAGGCGAACGGGTCTTGGAAGATCATCTGCATCTGGCGACGCAGCCCCCGGAGGTCGCCGCCCTTCGCGTGGGTGATGTCCTGGCCCTCGAATTCGATCGAGCCCTCGGTTGCGTCGTACAGCCGCATCACCACGCGGGCGAGCGTTGACTTTCCACACCCCGTCTCCCCCACCAGCCCCATCGTCTCGCCCTTGAAGATCTCCAGATCCACGCCGTCCACCGCGTGCACGTCGCCGATCCGCTTCTGGAACAAGATCCCGCGGGTGATCGGGAAGAGCTTGCGGAGCCCACGGATGCGGACGAGCGGTGTCCGCTCGGTCGTCGGTTCTGGCTTCGATCGTTCGGTGACCTCGACGCTCACGAGCGGGCCATGACCTCCTCCTGGAAGATGCGTTCCTTGTCGGCGAGCGACAAGTGGCACCGCGACGCGTGATGGCCGTCCGCGGGCAGGAGCTCGGGCACGTCCGTCCGACACCGGTCGAACACGTGGGGACAGCGCGGGTGGAACGCGCAGCCGGGTGGCACGAAGATCAGGGACGGTGGGAGACCGCGGATCGGGACCAGGCGCTCCTTCGTGTCGCTCTCGTCGAGCCGCGGGATCGATGCCAGCAATCCCCACGTGTACGGATGGTGGGCGCCGTAGTAGATGTCGCGGCGGTCGCCCGCCTCGACGATCTTGCCGGCGTACATCACCTGGATGTGATCGCAGTGCTCGGCCACGACCCCCAGGTCGTGCGTGACGATCACGATGGCGGCGTTGAACTCCTGCTTCAACCGGTCCAGCAGGTCGAGGATCTGAGCCTGCACGGTCACGTCGAGCGCGGTGGTGGGCTCGTCGGCGATCAGCAGGTCCGGGTTCAGTGACAGCGCCATCGCGATCATGGCTCGCTGACGCATGCCGCCGGAGAACTCGTGCGGATACTGGTCCGCCCGCTCGTCGGGGCGAGGGATGCCGACACGCCGGAGCATCTCGACCGCCTGCTCGTGAGCCTCCTGCTTGGAGACCTGCTGATGGACGCGTACGGCCTCGGCGATCTGATCGCCGACCTTGTAGTACGGGTGGAGCGAGGTCATCGGGTCTTGGAAGATCATCGAGATCTTCTCGCCCCGCACGGTGCGCATCTCGTCGGCCGGGAGCGTCAGCAGGTCCTGCCCCTGGAAGATGATCTCGCCCTCGATCACGGCCTGTTTGGTGTTGATGAGACCCATCACCGTGAGGAACGAGACGCTCTTGCCGGATCCGGACTCGCCAACCACGCCCAGGGTTTCACCCGGCAGCAAGGAGAACGAGACGCCGTCGACGGCTTTCACCAATCCGTCGTCGGTCGGGAAGTGGACGGTGAGGTTCTTGACCTCGAGGAGCGGTTCCGCCACTACGTGTACCTTACCCGCGGGTCGAGGAACGCGTAGGCGACGTCGACACACAGGTTCGCGACCGCGATGAAGAACGCCGCGAACAGGGTGACACCCATCACGGCGGGGAAGTCGTTCAGGAAGATGCTCCGCACCGCGTACTGCCCGACGCCCGGCAGGCCGAAGACGGTCTCCGTGATGAACGCACCCCCGAGCAGGACGGCCAGATCGAGCCCGAACATCGTGACGACCGGCGTGAGCGCGGCCCGCAGCCCGTGCTTGTAGATGACCCGCTTCTCCGAGAGCCCCTTCGCCCGAGCGGTCCGGATGTAGTCCTCGCTCATCGTCTCGATCAGATTCCCGCGGACCATCCTCGCGTAGAAGGCGGCGAACGTCATCGACAGCACGATCCAGGGCAAGATGAAACGACCCGAAAGCACGGCCTCGAGCACAGACTCCCCGATCGGGATCCCCGATGGCGGTGCCCAGCCCAACTTGAACCAGAAGATGTACAGGAAGAGGTACGCGAGCCAGAACACGGGCGCCGACACGCCGATGAGGGCGAAGACCATGGCGCCGCGGTCCCAGACGCTCCCCTTCCTGACCGCAGAGATGATGCCGATCGGGATCCCGACCAGGGTCCACAGCGCCGCGGCACCAAGCGCGAGGGCGATCGTTACCGGCAGGCGGCTGAAGATCTCCTCCTTCACCGGAACGAAGTTGGCGTACGAGTAGTAGACGTCCTCGTTCAGGAACAGCCCGGGCCAGGGGATCAGGCCCTTCGCGAACCGGCTGTACTGGACGTACAGCGGCTTGTCGAGCCCGAACGCGTGGCGAGCTGCCTCGACGTTCTCGGGGCTCGTCGACTTGCCCACCGCACGCCTGGCCGGATCGGAAGCGGGCAGCTTCACGAAGATGATGAAGGTGATCAGGGACACGATGAACAGCACCAGGATCATGAACAGCGTCCGCCTGATCAGGTACCTGCCCATCGCGCCTTCCGAAGTCTACTCCACCCGGGGAGGGGGGCCGCCCCTCGAGGCGGCCCCCTCCCTTCGCTGTTCTGCCTCGTCCTTCCCGTTTCCTGCCCTTTTCCTCCTACTGGGCCTCGGGAGCGATCGCGAGCTGGTCCCAGGCCGCGAGTCCCGAGAACTGGTCGAACGAGTAGTTCACGATGCGCTCCGAGTAGACGTCGACGTTGTTGTCGAACAGGTATGGCACCCAGGGAACCACCTGTTCCATCAACGTGGTGTCGAGGTCGGCCCAGGCCTGGAACCGGGCGTCGCCCGTCTGCGCGTTCGCGGCCTTGATCTGGTCGTCGACCGACGGGACCTCGGTGACGTCATAGCCTGCCTTCGACAGCAGATCGGCGCTCGCCCCGACCAGTTGGTAGTTGCAGCAGCTCGGGAAGATGGCCGCCGATCCGAACAGCGGGTCGGCGAACGTGTACCCGTCCGGGAAGTCCTTCCCCCATCCGGGGGCGAGACAGATGGCGACGTGCGCCTCCGGCTCGTTGCACTTCGAGTACATCGTCGTGCGCTCGAAGGACTTCACGTCGAACGTCAGCCCGAGCGGCTCCATGTTCTGCTGGATCAACGCGGCCTGGTCCGGGTAGGGATCGGCCTCGTCGGTCACCGCGAGGATATTGGAGCACTCCGGCGCGTCGCACACGCCGTCGCCGTCGGAGTCATACGCCGACTGCGCCATCTCAGCCTGCGCCGCGGTGAGGTCGCCCGCCGAGTTCGGCGTCGCGTACGGGTCGTAGTCGGCGAGGAGGTTGTCCTCCAGCGAGTTCACCATGATGTGACCCGCGATCTCACCGACGGACTCACCGCCGCGGAACGTCCGCATGCCCGCCTTGTCGAGGGCGAGGTTGACCGCCTTCCGGACGTGCACGTCGTCGAACGGTGGGATCGCCACGTTGAACGAGATGTACCGAACGGCGTCCGACGGGTTGATATGCAGCCGCGGCTGCAGGGTCGGGTCCGTCGAGTACGTGCGCAGGACCGGTGGAGGCACGATGCCGTCCACGACACCATCGAGCTCGCCGGCCTGGATCTTGTTGTACAGGTCGTTGTTGTCCCCACCGATCGTGATGTTGAAGCCGTCGGGGTAGGCCGGACGAAGACCGTCGGTCGCCGGATCGTAATTGGGGTTGCGGACGAGCACGATGGACTTCCCCGGCTCGTAGCCGGCGACGGGCTTCTGCTCGTCGGCCGGGAGCGAGAAGTCGAGGTTCTCGGACCCCGCGAACTGGTACGGCCCGCTCGCTACCAGGAAGCGGCCGTAGTCCCTCGTGTGTCCCTCCGCCGCGCCGAGCGGAGCGTCGCCGTTCGGCGGGATCGGCGCCGATGCCGCCATCGCGAACAGGTACGGCAGGTAGCCTGCCGGCTCCGTCAGCGTCACCACCAGCGTGCTGTCGTCGGGGGTCTCGAGGCCCTTGATCGAGTCGGCCTTGCCCGCGCCGAAGTCCGCGAACCCGTCGATGACGTTGTAGTAGAAGTTGTAGCCGCCGACGGATGCGTCGGGGTCGGCATCGCGCTCGAGCGCGCGAACGATGTCCCCGGACGTGACGCTGACGTCGCCGAACGGATCCCCGTACGCCACGCCGCTCTTGAGCGTGAACGTGTACGTCAGGCCGTCCGATGAGATCTCCGGCAACGCACTCGCGATGTCGGGCTGCAGGTCGGCGCCGCCCTCGGCGGTCGTCCTGCCCGTGTACGACAGGAGCGTCCGGAGTAGACAGCACCGGTACCACGACCAGGTGACGCTGTAGTACTCCTTCTGCGGGTCGAACGATGCGCTCACGTCGCCGAGCATCCCGAGCTCGACGGTGCCGCCAGGCTGGATCGCGCCGGTCGTGCCGGTCGCCGACGTCGCACCCGTCGGGCCGGTGCCGCCTTCGTCATCGCCACCGCATGCCGCGGCGACGAGGGCGAGCGCGGCGACGAGCGCCAAGACGCTGAGATATCGCCTCACGTAACCCCCCTCTCCTCTTCGATCAGTTCCCGTGTACCACCCGGGCCGTGCCCGGAACCACTACCGCGCTTCAGGCGCGCCCTTCCCTCCACCTCCCTTCAGGAAAGCTGCCTCCCGTCTAGATACGGTCAGCCGCCCGTCCTGGGATCGAGGGCATCGCGAAGCCCGTCCCCGACCAGATTGAAGGCGAGCGTCGTGAAGAAGAGGAACAGCCCAGGGAACAGCATCATCCACCAGGCGTAGGTAAAGACCGGACCTGCGTCGGAGAGCTGGCGGCCCCACGAGGGCGTCTCCTGCGGGACCCCGATGCCTAGGAACGACAGGGCCGCCTCGAACAGGATGTTGTTCGGGATGATCAGCGTCGTGTAGACGATGATGGGTGCCGCCACGTTCGGCAGGACCTCGCGGAACATGATGCGCCGGTTGGTCGAGCCCAGAGAGCGCGCGGACTCGATGAACTCCTTCTCGCGCAGGGACAGCACCTGCCCGCGCACGATGCGGGCGAGGTAGGGCCAGGTGAACAGCGCGATCACATAGCTGACGAGGAGCAGGCCCGGCTTGATGATCCCGCCGAGGCACCCGTTCGGCGACAGTCCGCACGCCGACACGAGCCCGAGCGATAGCAACAGCACCGGCAGTGACAGGACGACGTCGATGGTTCGTGAGATCAGCGTGTCGATCTTGCCCCGGTAGAAGCCTGCCAGCATCCCGAGGGTCACGCCGATCACCGATGCGATCCCGGTCGCGAAGAACGCGATGAACAGGGACGTGCGGGCGCCGTACGCCACGCGCACCATGAGGTCGCGACCGGCCGTGTCGACGCCGAACGGGAACCCGGCCTGCGGACCCGTCGGGATCCCGAACGAGTCGAGCCGATCCAGGTGCACCTCGTTGGGGCCGTGCGTGACGCTCGCGAGCACCGGGGCGAGGAGGGCGATGGCGAGAATCAACAGCACGATGAACGCGCCGCCGAGCGCGAACTTGTCCCTGCGGAACCGGCGCCAGAACAGCTCCCACGGTGAGCGCCCGATTACCTGCTGTGAAACCTCGACGCTGGTCGCTTCCGGATCGATGGGCGCGTCGGGACCCGAGTCGGTGAGCGCGTGCTCCACGTGGGCTCGTGCCATCTGGTGCGCCTCTACCCCTTCCCGGATCGGGACGGCGCATCTTAGCCCTCGGTCCCGTGGCCAAGCAATGCGCCGGGGATCCAACTATACGCCGCTCGGAAATCTCGGGGTTGCGGCATCTTGCGGTCGGCCGTCCGAACGTCATGGCGCTGGGTCAGTCCCGAAGCAACGCGGAGATCCGGGGGAGGATCTCGATGCCTTTCAACGCACCCAGCTTCCCCGAGGCGCACGCACGCTCGCCGAACTCCTCGGTTCCGTCCGGACGAACCGGTCCGCCGGTCACCAGCAGGGGCACGGGCTCCGCCGTGTGGGCCTTGCGGACGCACGAGGTTGCGTGGTCCGCCGTCACGGCCACGATCGTCTTCAGGGGGTCGATTCCCGGGAGGAGCTCGCCGAAGAACGCCTGGTCGATCAGCGCGATCACGTCGCGCTTGTCCTCGGCACGGCCATCGTGGGCCGGGACGTCCGGACCCTTGATGTGGATGTACAGCGCGTCGAAGCCCTCGAGCGCGTCGTTCGCCAGGCGGGCCCAGGTCGCGTAGTCCTCCCCGGCCAGCAGCCGAGGTGCATCCACGGGATCCATGCCCAGGATCAACGCGATCCCCCGTTCGACGGGCATCTCGACGAAGCACCCCCACGACGGCCCGAACCGCTCCGCGATCGGTTGCAAAGACGGCCGGCGGTCGCCGCCGTCCCGCGTCAGGATCAGGTTCGCGGGCAGCCTGCCCGCCCGCCGTCGGGCGGCGTTGACCTTCGATGCGTCGAGGATCTTCGCGGCGCCCTCGACGAACGCGTTGGTGAGCGCGGCGGCCCGCCCGGCCTCCGCCGTGTCGTCGAGCGGCTCGCACCGGGCCACCACCGGCTCGAACGTCTCGAGCGCCACGCCGAGGTGCCCTTCCTTGCGGTACGCGGGGTCGGTGTTGGAGACCTCCGCTGAGAGCGTCTCCTCCTTCGCGCGGATCACCAGGACGCCCCGATGCTCCACCGTGGAGCGCAGGTCGAACGTGGCGTTCGGGAGCGAGAGCTTCGCGTTCACCTCGTCCGCGAGGGCCCTCGCCTCGTCGGAGGTCAGATCGCGGCCGACGCGCCGGTCGACGATCGTGGGCCAGTCCGCGGTCGCGAAGTTCACGCGGTACGCGAGGTCGCCATCGCGGAAGTCCATCCCCACCCCCACGGCCTCGACGACGCCTCGTCCCGGATGCTCCTCGCGCGGGTCGTACCCCAAGATCGCGAACACCGCGATGTCCGACTCGGGCGCGATCCCTTCGCCGACGGTCACCACGGTCCCCGTTCTGCCCCGCCGGGCCAGCGCGTCGAGGAACGGCGTGTGTGCCGCTTCCAGCGGGGTACGGCCGTCGAACTCGGGGATGGGGTCGTCGGCCAGGCCGTCCAGGCAGACGTAGAGCAGCCGGTTCACCGGATCACCGGTACTTGACGATCAGGGCGAGCTCCTCCGGATCCAGGCTGGCCCCGCCGACGAGCGCCCCGTCGACCTCGGGGTGCGCCATGAAGTCGCGGATGTTCCCCGCCTTCACGCTCCCGCCGTACTGGATCCGGACCGCCCGGGCCAGGTCGGCGTCATGCAGATCGGCGATCGTCTGCCTGATCAAGGCGATCACCTGGCCGGCGTCGGACGGCTCGGCGTTGCGACCGGTGCCGATCGCCCAGATGGGCTCGTAGGCGACGACCAGCTTCGCGACGTCGGACGACGACACGCCCGCTAGGTCCGCGCGGACCTGGGCCGTCACGCGGTCCTGGGTGGCGCCGACGTCGCGCTCCCGCAGCGTCTCGCCGACGCATAGGATCGGCGTCATCCCGTGGGCGAAGACCGCGCGCACCTTCCTGTTCACGGTCTCGTCGGTCTCGCCGAACATCGCACGGCGCTCCGAGTGCCCGACGATCACGTAGCCCACCCTGAGCGCCACCAGCATCGGGGGCGAGATCTCGCCGGTGAACGCCCCGTCGTCCTGCCAGTGCACGTTCTGCGCGCCAAGACCATACGGGAGCCGGTCGCTGTCGATCAGCGTCTGCACCGAGCGCAGCGAGGTCGCGGCCGGACAGATCACCACCTCCACCCGTTCGGCGTCGTCCTGGTCCAGCAGGTAGGAGAGCTTCTGCAC
>CBRGMI010000070.1:0-8953 GCA_967797495.1 uncultured bacterium | reverse complement strand
CTTGTCAGCGGCGATCACCCACCGAGCGGTTGGTGTCCCCCCTTGCCCACCCGGCGGTGAGCTGCGGGGCCGGCGCGATTCGCCGGCCCCGGCCCACTCCCTACGAGGTCAGGTAGTCGAGCGCCCTGTCCATCATCTCGTTCCGGGCGTCCGCCCCGACGACGTTCTCGAAGCCGAACCCGAAGTAGAGCGTTCGGAAGTCGGCGTACGCCGGGTTCATCGAGGCCATCGCGCCCTCGGTGAACCCGACGTCGGTGGTCAGGTCCCAGTCGAGCGCGTTCACGCCACTGCCGATCTCGGTCGGGTCTCCGACGGTCCAGCCGTCGAGGCCGCTCTCGAAGTCGGTGAGCGGAGCGCCGGGGACCTGGACGTCGTCGACCCACACGCCCAGCCCCTGGGTCGCCCAGTCGCTCGCGTACGAGATGGAGACCATGACATCCTGTCCCGCGTACGCGCCCAGATCGAACTCCCACTTCGTCCAGCCCGCCGACCGGCCCGAGGCCGCGTTCCAGCCCTCGCCGGTGCAACCCGCGCCCTCGTACCGCTCGAGCGACGGGTGGAGCTCGAACCAGCCTTCGGGGCAAGACTGGCCGGTCGACTCGGGCGTTCCGCCCTGGGTGTTGCCGTTCTCCTCGGGCAGCGTGACCCAGTTGCCGTCCTCGTCCTGGAGCTCGACGAACACGAAGTCCCACTCGGGCTCGGTGTCGTAGGAGACCTGGAACGAGAACTGGTTGTCGCCCCCGACGGTGAACGACTTCATGAGTCGCTGGTAGCGAATGTCCGCCCGCTGCGAATACACGTAGTGGGTCCCGCTGAAAGGCGAGAAGGCTCCGGCGACCCCCGTGTGCCACTCCCCGGGCGCCGTGCTCGTGAACTGCGGGTAGTCCGCTGCCTTCAGGATGCTGCTCGTCGTGATGAAGGACTGGTTGGTCGCGTCCCGGCCCGCCACGAACGACTGGTCGATCGTCCACGGGTCGGTCGTGGCCGTGGCATACGGGGCGGATACGCCGTCGACGACGAACGAATTGCCGTCCGCATCGGCGCCACCGTCCTCGATGAACAGGTACGCGCCCAGCCAGTACTGCAGGAAGTCGTCGGACAGGAACAGGCAGCCGTCGTTCGCCGTGAGGTCGACGGCGTCGCAGAGTGGCGGGGTGCTGACCGGGTTGTAGTCGAACGCGTTCGCGAACTGCCACCCTGCGTGGCGGCCCGTGTACAGGAGCCGGCCACCCTCGTTCAGATACGCGCGCACCTGGAGCATCATCGTGTTGGCCCGCGTCTCCGCGCCCGTGCCGCCCGGCTGGCCGGCCACCCTGGAGAGCAGGTCGTTGGCCGTGTACCAGATGACGGCGTCGTAGTGACCGAGCACGCCGAGGTGGTCGGGGGCCGCGCCCATCGCGTCCACGTCGTAGACGTCGTACGTCCGCCCCGAGGCGGCGACGGCGTCCGTGTAGGCGGACAGGAACGGCGGGGCCCCGTCGCCTGCCGTGTACGCCGGGAAGTTCGAGGGCCCGGTGTAGTCGGTGTCTGCGAGGATCAGCACCTGGTTGGCGTCGGTCTTGTCGACGTGGAACGTGAACGAGTCGCTCGTCTTTCCCGCTCCGGTGAACCAGACCCTCACGTCGCTGTTCAACGGGGCACCCGTGACGGTGCCGCGCATGATCCGGTAATAGGTGTCTCCGGGCCCGCCGTATCGATCGCCGCCGCCCCACTCGTTGGTCGACGCCGTGTGGGGCGCGCCCCCGTTGATCGAGTAATTCAGCGTGACGGGATCCTGATCACCATCGTTGTCGACGTCTCGGCGCGCGAGGACCTGCACGGGTTGGCTGGCGCCGTTGTACGAGTGGGCGAACGTGAAGTCACTCATCGGGTTGAACGACTTCTGCGGGTCTACTTTCGCCGTGTTCAGGTAGAAGGGCTGGGTCTTGATGTTGACCGGCGACACGGGGTTGTCGGGGTCCGTCGCCGAACGCGCGGCCGCAACCGCGAAGTCCCTGTTGATCTGGAACTCGTGCTGGATCTCGCCCTCGCTGTCGGGGAACTCGAACCCGTTCTCGTCGTTGCCCTCGCCGAGCTCGGGCGTGATGGCCAGCGCGCCCTGGACGGCGGCCGCGTAGTCGGTCTGCTCGCCGTTGGTCGTGTACAGGTCGGCGCCGACGCCCGGGTTGTACCCCTGGACGGCCGGCTTCTTGTCGGTGCCCGCCCACGCGACGTAGATCGGATCGTCGGCCGACGGCGTGTTGACCTGGAAGCCGAACGGGTACAGCAGCAGCTGTCCGAACGAGTGGTAGCTGATGTGGTACTCCGGGTGGATCTCGCTCAACAGGTCCCTGATCGCCCGGGTCTCGGGTTCGGAGAACGGCGCGGGGCCCCGGTAGGTCTCGTCCGAGGTGATCGTGCCCGAACCCTCGTCGTCGTAGTTCCAGTGCTCGGCGAAGTTCCGGTTGCCGTCGACGCCGTCCAGGCTGCTGATCCCCGGCACACCGTCGTTGTCGCGCAGGTTCTTCCGCCACAGGCGGTCGACGTCGAACGTGTACTGGTAGCCGTCGGGGTTCTGCACCAGGACGAACCACAGCTCGGTGGAGTTCAGGATGTTGACGACGTCGGGCTTCTCCTCGCGCCACCCCTTGATGAACCACTCGAGCAGCCGGCGGTTGACCTCGGTCGCGATCCACTCGCGCGCGTGGATCGTCGAGGAGTACAGGACGGCCGGCTTGGAGCCGTCGTCGCTGCTTTCCTCATCGGCGGTGAGCCGCAAGGCAACGATGTCTCGAGGAGTGTTCGGGCCGTCACCTTGGGGGTCCGTCCCGTAGGTGTGGCCGATGATCTCGAGATCGAGGATGTCCTCGTTGGCCGCCTCCAGGTCGTCCATGTACTTACGGAGACCGTCGGGTCCGTCGTAGTCCCTCCACACCTTGAAGCCCGTGGCCGCCTGCTGCGCCGCGAGCTGCATCGAGGTCAGGCCCGCGTCGTTCCGCCAGAGCTCGACCGTGCCGAACTTCTGGAGCCCGCCGAGCTGTGACGGATACGCGACGATCTCCAGGCGGACACCGCCGCCGGGCGCACGCTCGACCGACGCGATGTCGTATCCGCCGGCCTTGATCGCCTTCGCGCCGGCCTGGTCCGCGATGACGGTGTACATCTGCAGGTGGGCCGTGGTCCCGGCCGGGGAACTACCGGGTCCGGCGCCGGCCGGCACGTTGGTCGCGCCGATCAGCGCAAGGGTCGCCAGGACGGTCAACAGGGCCACGCGTCGCTTCACCTCGGGCCTCCCTCCGAGTCGATCGTGCGCCCCGTTCCGAAGACGGGGGGTCTTGCCCAGCAACCTATGACGCTCGGATGGAGCGCGGCAACCCGGCCGAAAGGCCTAAATCGGGAGTGGCGTGCGCGAGCGCTAGCCGGCCTCCCCGGGATCGTCCGGCTCCCGCGGCTCCGGGACGAGCCGGAGCTCGGGGACGCCAGGCACGCTCGGCAGCGAGCTCGCCGGCTCCTCGCTCCCGATGAGCACGCGCGTGACGTTCGGGAAGTCCAGCCGCGCGGCGCCCGCGCCGTAGCCGGCCTCCTCGATCCGCAGCGCCGGGATCTCGCCGTAGCCCTCGACGGTCGCGGCCAGGATCGCCGCCCCCGTCGCCGTCGTGAGCTCCGCGGAGACCCCTCGGGAGAACACGGGCGCGCCGCGTAGCAGTTCCACCACGGTTGCCGAGGGGATCGGCATCGCGCCGTGCTCCGAACGCGCCATCCCGAGGCCCGTCGGGACCGCCGAGGAGAAGACCCGTTCGACCCCGAGCATCGTGAGCCCGAGCGCCGTCCCGGCGACGTCGACGATCGCATCGAGACCCGCGAGCTCGTGGAAGGTCACCGTCTCGATGTCCCGTCGTTGGACACGAGCCTCGGCCTCGGCGTAGCGACGGAAGATCCGGTGCGCGAGGTGCAGGGCATCCGGCGGCAGGTCGGATGCGTCGAGCAGCGCGCGAACGCTCGCGTACGTCCGGATCACCCCGGCGGTGCCCGAGGTCCGTACCTCGGCGCGGACCGCCCGCACCCCGTGCTCGTCGACCTCGTCGAACCCGAGCTCGAACGGCTCGAGCGGCAGCGTCGCCAGATGCGCCCGCAGCTCGTCCCGGTCGGCCCCGGCGTCGACCAGCGCACCCAAGGCCGAATCGCCCGAGACCCCGGCGATGCAATCGAAATAGGCGAGTCGCATCAGGTCGCCTTCCGGCGGGCGATCCCCGTTCGACCGCGAGGGCGTTGATTGTATACTGCGGCACTCTCAGAAAGCCGCAGGTCAGTGGCCACTTTCGGCGGTTCCCAACGATGACGTTCTCTCCAGAAACCCTCAGCCGGCTGGTGCTGGTCGCGATCGGCCTTGCCGCGCTCGCACTGGCGTTGTCTGCGCTCGCGTCGGGTCGCCGCCGCCGCAACCAGGAGCCGGTCGTGGTCGACGAGATCCTGCACGGGATCCTCGACCACCAGTCGAACCGGATCGCGCGGATCGAGTCGGCCGTCCGAGCGCTGGCGGGGGCCGATCGGCGACAGCAGATCGACATCGAGGGCGCGGTGCGCCACGTGGGGCTGGTGCGGTACGACGCGTTCGAGGACGTCGGCGGCCGGCTGTCGTTCTCCTGTGCGCTGCTCGACGACCGTGGCACGGGGGTGGTGATGACCTCGATCAACGGCAGGCACGACACGAGGGTGTACGCGAAGCCGGTCGCGCAGGGCCACAGCCCCTACAGTCTGTCGATCGAGGAGGAGGAAGCGATCCGACAGGCGCTGGCCCCGGGCGCCGAGCGGGCGGTGTCGGCGACGTGATCTGGCGACGGGACGACCCGGTACCCGCCGCGGGCGATCTCCCCGCGGCGCCGGGCGACGCCGGCTCGGCAGAGCGTGACGAGACGACCCGGTCGGAACCGGGACGGACGGAGGTGCGAGGGATGGCAGATCAGCAGGGCGGAGAGGTCACCATCGTGGGGCAGGGAGCCAAGCTCGAGGGCACGGTCGTGTCCGCCGGGTCGCTGCGGATCGACGGGCAGGTGAGGGGGCAGATCAACGCGGAGGGCGACGTGCTGCTCTCGCCGCAGAGCCAGGTCGAGGCCGACATCCGCGCGCAGAACGTCGTGGTGGCCGGCAGGTTCAAGGGCACGATCCTCGTCAAGGGGCGGGCCGAGCTCGCGCGCGGCGGGCGCGTGGACGGCGACATCACCTCGAAGACCCTCGTCGTCGAGGAGGGCGGCATCTTCCAGGGGCAGTCGATCATGGATCAGCAACCGGCCACGCAGCAGAAGGCTGCCGCGGCGCCGGCGAAGGGCGCGACGCCCGAGGCGGAGGGGGCCAAGGTCTAGCGTGCTCGACGTCCGGGCGATCCGAGAGGACCCCGACCGGTTCCGCAGGGGCCTCGCCCGGCGCCACCTGGCCGAAGCCGTCGACGAGATCCTCGAGCTCGACGAGCGACGGCGCGCGCTCACGGTGCGCGTGGAGGAGCTGCGCGCGGAGCAGAATCGGTCGAGCAAGGCCATCGGCGGTGCCCAGGGCGAGGAGAAGCAGCGCCTGATCGCCGAGGTGGCCAAGGTCTCGGCCGAGCTCAAGGAGCTCGAGCCCCGGCTCGAGCAGGTCGGGGCCGAGCTCGCGGACCTGCTTGCCCGGACACCGAACGTCCCGCACGAATCCGCGCCCGACGGGTTCACGGACGAGGACGCGGTCGAGGTGCGCCGCCGCGGCGAACCCCCGGGCTTCGACTTCGAGCCCAGGGACCACGCGCAGCTGGGCGAGCGGCTGGGCATGCTCGACGGCGAACGGGCCGCTCGGACCAGCGGCTCCCGATTCGTGTATCTGCTCGGCGACATCGTGCAGGTACAGTTCGCGCTCGTCCGCCACGCGCTCGACCTGTTGACGGCGCGGGGGTTCGTCCCGGTGATCCCGCCGGTGCTGGTCCGCGAGGAGGCGATGTTCGGCAGCGGGTTCCTCCCGACGGACGAGGTCAACATCTACGTCACCGACTCCGACGAGCTGTATCTGGTCGGGACGTCGGAGGTCTCGCTCGCCGCGTTCCACGCGACCGAGATCCTGGACGAGGAGGACCTCCCGATCCGCTACGCCGGCTACTCGACGTGCTTCCGCCGCGAGGCCGGCACCTACGGCAAGGACATGGGCGGGATGTTCCGCGTCCACCAGTTCGACAAGGTGGAGATGTTCTCGTTCGCGCGACCGGAGGACTCGTGGGACGAGCACGAGTTCATGGTCGGGATCGAGGAGGAGATCGTCGGCGCCCTCGACCTGCCGTACCGCATCGTGAACGTGGCGGCGGGCGATCTCGGGAGCGCCGCGGCGAAGAAGTACGACCTCGAGGTGTGGCTGCCGGGCCAGGGCCGGTATCGGGAGCTGACGTCCTGCTCGAACTACACCGACTACGGCGCCCGCCGAGGGCAGACCCGGGTCCGCCGCACCTCGGGCGAGGTCGAGATCCTGCACACGCTCAACGGGACCGCCACCGCGATCGGGCGGACCCTGATCGCGATCCTCGAGAACTACCAGCGCGCGGACGGGACCGTCGGGCTCCCCACCGCCCTGCACGCGTACCTGCCCGGACACCTCCGCGAGCTCGCGCCGAGCGTCCGGCCGGCGGCGAGCACGAGCTAGTCCGCGTCGACGCCGAGCTCGCCGAAGACCATTCCCGCCAGATCCCGGTAGCGGCTCTCGAGCTCGCGGTGGGCGGTGACGTCGATCGAGACCCCCTGCCAGAACCTCGGGCGGCCCTCGTCGTCGCGGACCAGCACCGCGCGGCTGTCCAACCAGATGATCCGGCCGTCGGGGCGGACGATCCGGAACTCCTCGTTGAAGTTCTCGCCCGTCTCCTCGGCGTGTGCGTTCGCGGCGTGGACGCGTTCGCGATCCTCGGGGTGCACGAGCTCGCCGAGGTGGCGCGGGTTCGCGCGGAGCTCCTCGCTCGTGAAGCCGAAGACCTCTTCGGCCTGGGGACTCAGGTAGGTGAACCAGGTCTCGTCCGGGGGCGCCCCCGGGGTCTCGATGAACGTGACCGCCGGGATCTGTTCGACCAGGGTGCGGTAGCGCGCCTCGACCAGACGGAGGTTGTGCTCGGCGTCCTTGCGGTCGGTGATGTCGATCGTCACCCCGTGCCAGAACCGAGGCGCGCCGTCCTCGTCGCGGACCAGGACCGCGCGATCGTGCATCCAGCGGGTCTCGCCGCCCTTGGTCACCTGTCGGAACTCCTCGTCGAACGGCTCGGCCGTCGACTCGGCCCGCGCGAGGGCCTCCCGCATGCGCGGCAGGTCGTCCGGGTGCAGGGTCCGTTCGATGAAGTGCGGGTCGCTCGTCGCCTCGTCGGGGGTGAACCCGAGGATCCGCTCGATCTGCGGGCTGACGAAGGCGAACCGAGACTCGACCGGCGCCTGCGGGTTGGCGTGCTCGATGTAGGTGATGGCCGGGATGGCCTCGACGAGCGAGCGGTACCGCACGCGGGCCTCGCGGCGCTCACGATCGATCGTGCGGGCGTCCGTCACGTCGACCACGAGCCCCTGGATCTGGTTCGCACGACCCAGGGCGTCCCGCCCGAGCACGTGCGCCTGGTCCCGCACCCATCGGACGGTGCCGTCGCGATGGATGATCCGGTACTCCATCTCGAACCCGTCCGTCCTGGCGACGCTCTCGTCGATCGCTCGCACGCGTTCGCGATCCTCCGGGTGGATCGTCGTGAGCCAGTGCTCCGTGGTCGCCCAGTCCTCGGGCCGGTACCCGAAGATCTCGGTGAGCTGCGGGCTCACGTAGCGTAGGCGGTAGCCGCGTTGGGTCGGGTGCAGCTCGGCCGTGTAGATCACGCCGGGGACCTGCTCGGTGAGGTCGCGGTACCAGAGCTCGGACTCCGCCGCCGCGCGCTCGGCCTCCTTGCGGGCGGTGACGTCGATCATCACGCCCTGGAAGAGCCGGGGACGCCCGTCCTCCCGCTCGATCAGGATGGCCTGGTCGGCCACCCAGACGATGCGGCCGTCCTTGTGCAGGTAGCGGAACTCCATCGCGAACGGTTCCCCCGTGCTCTCCGAGCGCAGGTACGCCGCGACGACGGTGTTTCGGTCGTCCGGATGAAGGCGGGAGATCCAGAAGTCCACGGGCGCGTGCCACTCGTCGACCGTGTAGCCGAGGAGCTGCTCGATCCGGGGGCTGGTGTAGTACATGGAAGGCGCGCCTTCGGGGTGGTTCGCTTCCCAGATGTAGGTCACGGCGGGGATCTGCTCCGCCAGCGCCCGGTATCGATGCTCGGCGGTCCGGAGGTCGGCCTCGGCGCGCCGACGCTCGCCGATCTCGAGCGCCATCATGGCGTTCGCCTCCTCGAGCTCGCCTGTGCGTTCGGCGACCCGGAGTTCGAGCTCGTCGCGGGCGGCGCGCAGCTCGTCTTCGACGCCCTTGAGCTCGGTGATGTCGAGCTGGACGCCCAGCCAGTGCTGCGGCCGGCCGTCGTCGTCTCGCACCAGCGTCGCGACGTCGCGGAACCAGACGACCCGGCCGTCGTTCGCGATCAGCCGGTACTCGCGGCTCCAGGGTCGGCCCGTCTCGTTGTGCAGGTCGTGGGCGGCCAGGGTCTGCTCGCGGTCGTCGGGGTGCAGGAGCTCCATCCAGATGTCGGGCTGGCCGAGCCACTCGGCACGCGAGTACCCGAGGGCCGTTTCGACGTGCGGGCTCACGTACATCGTCCGGCGATCGTCGTCGGGGGCGACCTGGTAGATGACCGCCGGGAGGTTCTCGACGAGCGCGCGATACCGAGCCTCGTCCGTGTGGTGGAGGCGCCCCGTCCACCGCCCGGCGCCCTCGCGTCTGTCGGTCCCGTCCGCCATGAGCTCCGCCATGGTGCCAGAAACCGAAGGCGGGCAACGGGGCCCGCCGCGAGCCTCCGCTACCCTTGCCTGCGGGAGGGTGGCCGAGCGGACGAAGGCGGCGGTCTTGAAAA
>CBRGMI010000069.1:0-9047 GCA_967797495.1 uncultured bacterium | reverse complement strand
CGGTCGGCGGGCTGATCGGCTACGCGCGGTGCCCGAAGCTCTACTACTGGTCCGCGGTCCGGCCGCTGCCGCGGTTCGCTGGACCGAGCGCTCGGATCGGCACCGAGATCCACCGATGGATCGAGATGAAGTCGCGCGGCCAGGCCACGCTGCTGGAGGTCGAGGACGAACCCGACGTGACCGTCGAAGAGCTCGCGGGGACCCCCGGCAAGCTCGAGGACCTGCGGTCGGCGTTCCTGCGGAGTCGGTTCGCGGACAGCGTGCCCCTGTACGCGGAGCGCCCGTTCCTGCTCCCGCTCGAGGGCATCGCGATCAAGGGCCGGATCGACGCGATCTACGGGCTCCCGGACGGACCGTGGGAGGTCGTCGACTACAAGACGGGCCGGCTGCCTCCCGACGACGACCCGCTCGCGCGGCTGCAGCTCGACCTGTACGCCCTCGCGTGCATCGAGGTGTGGCACAAGGCGCCCGAGGACCTGCGGCTCACGTACCTCTACCTCGCCGCCGGCGAGGAACGTTCGCACACGGTCGGCGACGTCGACGCCGTCCGCCAACGGATCGGATCGTGGCTGCGCGGGATCGGGGCGGCCGCGTTCGAGCCCACGCCGGGGCCGCAGTGCCGGTTCTGCGACTTCCGCCCGTTCTGCGATGCGGGCAAGGCCTGGGTGGCGTCCAACCCGTAGCTACGACGAATTCAACCGATCGACCCGCTCGCCGAACGACCGGTACGAGGCGGCCGGATCCCACCCGCCGACGATCTGACGTGCCACGAAACGCACGCGGAGACCGAGAGGCTCGGCGCGCATCCGCAATGCGGCTCGGAACCAGGCGGACGACCCGGGTTCGAGCAGCGTCTCCCCGTGCGTCCCCGGAGGTCGGAGCGAGGGGTCGTCCACCACGACGGGGGTCGGGCGCACCAGGGTATCGAGGCGTTCGATCGACGCGTCGAGCACCTCGAGGTTCACGCGCCCGTCCGACCACGTCGCGACCGCGACGACCGACTCCGGGGCGTCCGGGCGATACAGCTCCGCGCGCACGCTCAGCCGCTGGCGGGCCGTTCGAGCCGCCGGAGCAGCGTGGCGGCGTGCTTGAGGAGGCCGACCGTCACCTTCGGTTCCGACTGGAGCAACGCCCCGAAGTCCTTGCGCGAGAGCGCCAGCGCGGTGAGGTTCGTCTCGGCCACGACGGTGGCGGTGCGCGGACCGCCGTCCATCAACGAGATCTCGCCGAAGAAGTCGCCCGGGATGAGCCCGGAGAGCGTGCGGCCGTTCCGGTCCTTCACCTTCGCCTCGCCCTCGACGATCACGTAGAACGTGTCGCCGGGCTCTCCCTGGCGAACGATGGTCGCCCCCTCCATGAAGCGCTGCTCGTCCATCTTGTCCCCGAGCCGCTTCAGGAACCGCGACGGCATACCTGCGAACAGCGGTACCTGTGCGAGCGCGTCTCGAGCCCGTACGGCCACCTTCGGCTCCCTCTCCTGTCGTCCGACGGCGTCGGGAGCGCAGCCTACTCCGAGCGGAGCCGCGCTGTCGAAGACGCTCCGTGGCCGGACCGGGCCGCCTGTCGGCGGGTCACGCTAGGGTCGCCGCGTGGGCGCTGCGCTGGACCGGACGGAGGGCGGCGTGACCCGCCGGCTCCCCCACGGCGAGGTCATCGTCCGCCAAGGCGACACCGTCTCGAGCCTGTTCCTGGTGATCGCGGGCGCCGTGCGGCTCTCGTCGGTGACCGCGTCGGGGCGCGAGATCGTCGTCGGGCTGTTGTGCCGAGGCGACCTGTTCGGCGAGTCCGCGCTCCTCGGCGATCCGTCGCTGGTCCGCGCGCAGGCCGTCGGGCCGACCACCCTGCTCGCCCTGCCGATCCCCTCGCTCCGGTCGACCCTCGAGCGCACCCCGGCGACGGCCGAGGAGCTCCTGCGCCTGATCGCCGCCCGCCTGCACCGGACCTCGGCCGCCCTGGAGGACGCGATGGCGGCCGACCTGCCGAGCCGCGTGGTCGGTCGCCTGCGCGAGCTCGCCGACGATCACGGCGTCCCCGGTCCCAACGGGGTCCGCCTCCGCGTCCCGCTGACGCAGGACGAGCTCGCGCGGATGGTGGGTGCGTCGCGCGAATCCGTGAATCGGACGGTGGGGGCGCTCGCGGCGCGTGGCGTCGTCCGCTCGGGCGGGGGACGGATCGTGATCACCGATCCAGACGCGCTGCGGAACGCCTCGAACCGCTGACCCCGCCGCCCGCGGTCGGTCGCTCTCACTCCTGGAGCACCGCGACCGTGCACGAGCCGCACAGGCGCACCCGCCCGCGAACCGGTCGACCGCACCGTTCGCACGAGCGCGGTTCGATCGCGGACCAACGGACGACGCCGGCCTTCGTGCGCTTCTCGGCTCGACCCTCGACCTCGAGCTTGATCAGGTGGGCGAGCACCGAACGCGCGGCGAGTTCGTGCACCTCGGGTGGGTAGTCGGCGTAGATCTCGGCCGCGAGCTCCTCCGGCGTGCGCCACGCGTCGCCGAGCGCCGACAGGACCTGCCCCTCGCGCATCGCCCGGTGGTCGAGGTACTCGTCGAGCTTGGCGAGCGCGCGCAGGACGACCGGACCGTGCCCGGGGTAGATCGTCTTCGGCGTCAGCTCCCGCATGCGGCGCAGCGAACGCAGGTAGGCGGCGAGATCCCCCTCTGGCGGATCGATCACGCTGGTCCCCCGTCCCAGCACCGCATCGCCGGTGAACAGCGAGCCCGTGCGCACATCGAAGAACGCGACGTGATCGGGCGTGTGGCCCGGCGTGCCGACCACCGAGAGCACGAGCGAACCGGCCGACACCTGCTCCCCGTCACGGATCTGTTCCATCCCCTCGGCCGGACGAGCCGCGAACACCGGCGCCCCGGTCATCGCCCCGAGCGGCACCGCGCCCGGCGCGTGGTCCGGGTGGTCGTGGGTCAGCGCGATCGCACCGATCGAGCCCGCGGTCCGCGCGACCTCGACCAGGTGACCCGGGTCGTCGGGCCCCGGGTCGACCACGATGGCCGGCGCTTCGCCCACGATCCAGGTGTTGGTTCCCTCGAGCTCGCGGATCCCTGGGTTCGGCGCCAGGACGCGGGTCACACGCATCGCGATCACTCCTGCCAGAACGTCGAGCGAGGCAACCGCTCGAGCTCGGCGTCGTCGGGCTCCCGAGTCCGGATCCGCAGGCCGAACAGCTCGTCGACCGACCGGCACCCCGAGATCTGGGTCACCGTGAAGAAGGTCGGCCAGTACAGCCGGCGACGACCGGCCGTCCACTCCTCCAGGAGGCGGGCGGGCGAGACCCACCAGGCGTCCGCCGTCTCCCCGCCGTCCGGCACGGGTTCGATCCCCGCCGGGGCACGGACCGCGAAGTACCGCGCGTCGAACCGCACCGGGACCCGGGGCGGCGCGACCCAATGGGCGATCTCGGGCAGCTGTCCTGCCGAGGGCGGATCGGCATCGATCGCTCCGAGCTCGCCGCCCTGCGCGACGCCCGCCCGGGTGAGGACGAGCGACACCTCCTCGGCGAGCTCGCGCACCGCGCACGCGCGGCGAGCCTCCTCCGGCGTCCCGAACCACCGCCGGGCGAGCTCCCCGTCCTCGCCGTCGGTCGAGCCCCCGGGGAACGCCACGTACCCGGGGAGGAACCGGCTCGCGGCCCCCCGCTCCAGCACCACGACCTCGAGCCCCTGCTCACCGTCCCGGGCCACCACGGCCGACGCGGCCTCACGGATCCCCTCGTCCACGAGGCGCATCCTCGCATGCACCCGCACCACCGACATCCATCGCCCGCGGCGGCCCGGCCAAGGGTCACTAGGCTTGAGAGCATGAGCGAGCGGGTCGCGCGACGTGTGCGTGCGGCGGTCGAGCGCCACGGACCGATCGGATTCGACGAGTACATGGAGATCGCCCTGTACGGCCCGGGCGGGTTCTTCGAGGCCCCGCCGATCGGCCCGGACCGGCACTTCGTGACGAGCCCGCACGTGCACCCCTTCGTGTTCGCGCACTGCGTCCGCGACGCGCTGCTCGACGCGTGGTTCGGCCTCGGCGAGATCGACCCGTTCCCGCTCGTCGAGCTCGGCGCCGGGAACGGCACGCTCGCCGACGCCCTGCTGACCGCGTTCGCGGAGCTCCCCGCCCCGCGACCGGCGTACACCGGCGTCGAGATCAGCCCCGGTGCGCGGGACGCGCTCGCCGCTCGGGGGCTCGCGACGGCGTCCGCGGTCTCCGACCTGGACCCATTCGACGGCGTGATCGTGGCGAACGAGGTCCTCGACAACCTGGCGTTCGTCCCGGTCCGCGGGCGACCCGAAGGCCCGATGGAGGTCCGCGTGGGCCTGCGCGGCCGGTCGCTCGTCGAGGTCGAGATGCCGTGGCCGAACGCCTCGGTCCGGCCGCCGCCGCTCGAGCCGGGCGAGGAGACGACCGTGCCGGTCGGAGCGTTCGCGCTGCTCGAGATGCTGGTCCCGGTGCTTCGGCGCGGCTACGTCCTGCTGATCGACTACGGCAGCGTGGAGGGACCGGCCGGGCCGGTCCACGGGTACCGCGACCACCGAGAGGTCGCCGACGTCCTCGCGGATCCCGGTGGCGCCGACATCACGGCGGGCGTGGACGTCTCGATGGTCGCCCGGCGCGCGCGTTCGGTCGGCCTGCGGGCGTTCGAACCCGTCTCGCAGCGGAACGCGCTGCGGGCCCTCGGGCACGATCGGTGGCAGCTGACGATGCGCACGACGCAGTCGGCGCTCCAGCGGGCGGGACGCGGTGCCGAGGCCGTGCGGGTCTGGGAGGAGCGCAGCCGCGCGAGCCTGCTCGCCGACCCCTCGGGGTTCGGCGGGTTCTGGTGGCTCGTCCTCGCGACCGAGGGGCTGCCCGAGCCGCCGTGGCTCACGCGAGCGCGTATCCGCGCCGAGCGGCCGGAGGTGCGATAGGTTTCGACGATGCCGCGACCCCGGCTCCCCTCGGCGAGCCCTCGCACCGCGATCGTCGCCGTCGCGCTGGCCACCCTCGTCCTGTCCGCGTGCACGTCCGCGGGGGGGCCGAGCTCGCCGCACGCCCGCTCGGACGAGCCGGTCGACGAGGGTCTGGCCGAGGAGATCGCCGAGCAGCAGGAGGTCGTCGACGAGCGGACCGAGGCCCTCGCGGCCGCGACCGAGGCGGGGACCCTCGGCATCGTCGAAGCCGTTCGGCGCGCCCCCTCGCCCGGTTGGGCCGGCGAGCGGATCGTGAACCGCAGGGGCAACGACTGGGAGCCGGCGGTCGCCGCGGACCCGAACGCGCCGTTCGTCTACATCCTGCACAACCGCTACGGCGGCGAGGACGCATGTGCGAACGGCTGCCCCGATCCCGCCATGATCCTCCACGTCTCCGGCAACGGGGGCGTGACCTGGCAACCGGAGCGCTTCCTGTGCCGCTGCAAGGGCGTCCGGGCGCAGTACGACCCGCTGATCGAGGTCGTGCCCGACACCGGCGACGTGGTCGCCGTCTGGATGAACCAGTTCCAGATCCAGTTCGCTCGTTCGACCGATCACGGCGCGACGTGGTCGAGGCCCACCCCGATCCACCCCGACGTCAAGTGGGGGGACAAGCCGAACCTGGCGATCAGCGACGACGGGCTGGACGTGTACGTGCAGTTCAACGGGCCGACCGGGGGCGACGCGTACTCGGCGGCGTCGCACGACGGCGGCGTCACGTGGGCCACGACCAAGATCACCGACAGCGATCGGTACTACTTCGACTACGGCGGCGCCGTGCTGCCGAACGGCGTCGTCGTGTTTGCCCAGATCAGCTTCACGTACTCCGGGCCCCACGACGCGGCCCAGGGTGTGCAACGGATCCACATGTTCCGGTCGCACGACGAGGGCGCCACATGGGACGAGCTGGTGGTCGACGAGCTCGATCTCGGGCGCGAGTGCGTCTCGCGCTCGTGCTACGGCGATTACTACGACAGCGGGCCGGCGCTCGCCGCCGATGACGACGGGGACCTGCTGATCGTCTACAACGGGGCGAGCCGGCACTTCGGGCCGCAGACCGTCTACGCCCGCTCATCGAACAACGGCGGGATCACGTGGAGCGACCGCGTCCGGCTCTCCAGGGGCGGCGTCAACGCCGCGTTCCCCGCGGCCGTCGGCGTGGGGGACGACGGGGTCCGCGTGTGGTTCATGGCGCAGCGCGACCAACGTTGGCAGGTCTGGTACCGAACGACCGACGATCTCGGGGCCACCTGGAGCACCCGAGAGAGGCTCTCGGACGCGACGTCGGGCACCGTCTACAAGCATCCGACGGGGTTCGACGAGGTGTACGGGGACTACGGCGAGATCGCGATCACCAGCGACGGGCACACGATCGGCGTCTGGGGTGAGGGGACGAGCTACTACGGACCCGGCGGCGTGTGGTTCAACCGCCAGACCTAGCTAGCGGTCGATGTCGCCGACCACGAAGAAGATCGAACCCAGGAGCGCGATCAGGTCCGGCACGAGCGAGCCCGGCAGCATCGCGGGCAGGACCGAGACGTTCGAGAACGACGGGGTCCGCATCTTGAGCCGGTACGGCTCCTTCTTCCCGTTCCCGACGACGTAGTAGCCCATCATCCCGAGCGGGTTCTCGGTGCGCACGTACGTCTCGCCCTCGAGCGAGAGCTTCTTCGGCAGCTTCCCGGCGATGTAGTCGCCCGCCGGCAGCTTCTCCATGCACTGCTCGATGATCGCGCAGGACTCGTGCATCCGCTGGACCAGCACCCACAGGCGGTCGTACGAGTCGCCGTTGCGGCCGACCGGCACGCGGAACTCGACCTCCCCGTACTTCGCGTACGGCTCGTCCTTGCGCGGGTCCATCGCGACGCCGCTCGCGTGCAGGACCGGACCCGAGCAGCCGTATCCGATCGCCGTCTCCGCCGAGATCGCGCCGATCCCTTTCGTGCGCGCGAAGACGATCTCGTTGCCCATCACGAGGTTGTCGAAGTCCTTCAGCTTCGCGCGCACCTGCTTCAGCACGTCGGCGGAGTGCTTCAGCCACCCACGGGGCAGGTCGTCCTTCAGGCCGCCCGCACGGACGAAGGAGAAGTGCATCCGCCCTCCCGTCGCCGACTCCATCAGTCCCTGGATCAGCTCGCGCTCGATGAACGCGTAGAAGATCGGGGTGATCGCGCCGAGCTCGAGGGGGTAGGAGCCCATGAACATCAGGTGGTTCAGGATGCGGTTCCACTCGGCGAGCATCGTGCGGATCCACTGCGCCCGTTCGGGGACCTCGATCCCGGCGAGCCGCTCGACGGCGATGATCCAGCCGAGCTCGTTGTTGAACGCCGAGAGCCAGTCGTGGCGGTTCATCAGCACGAGCACCTGCCGCGCGTCCCGGTACTCGGCGAGCTTCTCGGCCCCACGATGCATGTAGCCGATGACGGGTTCGGCGCGCGTGATGACCTCGCCGTCGAGCTCGAGCACGATCCGGAGCACGCCGTGCGTGGACGGGTGCTGCGGGCCGATGTTGAGGATCATCTCCTCGGTGCCGAGCGTCCCCTGGGGAACGATCTCGATATCGACCCCTCCGCCCCGAACCATCCAGTTCTCGGCGGCGGCGGTGAAGGCGGTGCGTTCCTCGGTATCCACCGACTCCATCCTGCCACGGACGGGCGGCAGCGACCAACGAGCTGAGTCGCGAACGCCCGAGGGACCGCCGAGAGGGCCGGTAGTAGGCTGGCCTCGTCATGGCCCGCGCCGAACGCGAACGCACCGGGAACGCCGTCTGGACCGCGGGCCGCGAACCCCGTCGACGGATCCCCTCGGTCGACGCGCTGCTGCGCTCCGAACCCGGCCGGCGCGCGAGCGGCACCTTCGGCCGGCCGTTGGTCAAGCACGCGCTCTCGGTCACGCTCGAACAGGTCCGCGAGGCCGCCGAACGCGGCGCCGAGCCCCCGCCCCACGACGAGATCCTCGCGCGGGCGCTGGGGTTGACGTCGGCGACCGCCGCTGGCCTCATCCGCGTGATCAACGCGACGGGGGTCGTGCTGCACACGGGTCTGGGCAGGGCGCCGCTCCCGGCACGGGCCGCGGCCGCCGCGGCGCGGGCGGGACAGGGCTACGTCGATCTCGAGGTCGACCGCGGAACCGGGGCGCGCGAACGGCGTTCGACCCGCGCCGAGCGCCTGCTCACGTCGATGACCGGGGCCGAGGACGCGCTGGTCGTGAACAACGGCGCGGCCGCCCTGCTGCTCGCCCTCGCCTCGCTCGCGCGGGGCAAGGGCGTCCTGGTCTCGCGCGGCGAGCTGATCGAGATCGGCGGCGAGTTCCGGATCCCCGACATCATGGCGGCCTCGGGGGCGCGGCTCGTCGAGGTCGGTACGACGAACCGGACGCGCGCGTCGGACTACCGTTCGGCGCTGTCGGACAAGACGGCGCTGATCCTCAAGGTGCATCCCAGCAACTACCGCGTGGTGGGGTTCGCCTCGACGCCGAGCGCCAAGGACCTGGCCGGGATCGCGCGACGGGCGAACGTCCCCTTCCTGTACGACCTCGGCTCGGGTCTGCTCGAACGGGTCCCGGGCGCCGCGGCGGAGGAGCCGAGCGCGACGGGCGCGCTCGCGGACGGCGCCGACCTCATCGCGTTCTCGGGCGACAAGCTCCTCGGCGGGCCGCAGGCCGGGATCGTGCTCGGAAGGAGCGAGCTGATCGAGCGTCTCCGGCGCCACCCGATCGCGCGGGCGGTGCGCATCGACAAGATGCAGGTGGCCGCGCTCGAGTCGGTCCTCGCCCAGTACGCGCACGGCCTGGGCTCCGGCCTGCCCGTGTGGACGATGCTCCGCGAACCTCCAACGCGCGTCCGGCGCCGCGCCGACGAGCTGGCGATCGCGCTCGACGGCGAGCTCGAAGGCGCGCACGTGATTGCGTGCGAGTCGGCCGTGGGCGGCGGCGCGCTGCCGGGGACCGGCATCCCGTCGTTCGGCGTCGAGATCCGGGTTCCCCAACCCAACGCGATGGCCGCGCGGCTGCGCACGGGTTCGCCGTCGGTGTTCTGCCGGGTCACCGAACGCGGCGTGCTGCTCGACCTCCGGACGGTGT
>CBRGMI010000068.1:0-9143 GCA_967797495.1 uncultured bacterium | reverse complement strand
TCGCGGAAGAAGAACCCGTCGCACGTGGCGCAGGCGCTCACCCCGCGCCCGCGCAGGGTCTCCTCGCCGGGGACGCCGAGCCATCGCGCGCTCGCGCCGGTCGCCAGGATCAGCGTCCGCGCACGCCATTCGAGGTCGCCGGCCCACACGCCGAAGGGGCGCTCCGACAGGTCCACCCGCGTGACGGTCTGGGCCACGATCTCGGTCTCGAACCGGGCCGCCTGCTTCTCGAACGCGTCCATCATCTCGGGTCCGAGGATGCCGTCGGGGAACCCCGGATAGTTCTCGACGTCCGTGGTCAGCATCAGCTGCCCGCCGGCCTCGAGCCCCTTGACCAGCACGGGACGAAGGTTCGCCCGGGCGGCGTAGAGCGCGGCGGTGTACCCGGCCGGCCCCGAGCCCAGGATCACGGTGGTGCGTTCGTCGACCATACAGACCTGCTCCTCCACGGAGGATAACCGGAGCCTATTCCCGTTCAATCCCGCGGCAACGCAGCACGCCGAAGCTTGCCCGACGCGGTTCTCGGGAGCCGCTCCGCCAACGTGAGCTCGCGCGGCGCCGCGTGGCGGGGGAGGGTGCGCGCGGCGAACGCCCGGAGCTCCTCGAGCGACGGGGGGTCGGAGGGATCGGCCGGGACGACCCACACGGCGACGCGCTGGCCCCACTCCGGATCCGGGCGGCCGCCCGCGGCCACGTCTCGGACCCGCGGGTGCTCGCGGAGCGCCGCCTCGACCTCGTCCGGCCAGACCTTCTCCCCTCCGGTGGTGATCAGGTCGTCGAACCGACCAACGACGTGGAGACGACCCTCGTCGTCGATCTCGCCCGCGTCGCCCGGCCGCAGCCATCCGTCCTCGGTGAACGCGGCCGCGGTGGCCGAGGGGTCGATCCGGTACCCGCGCATCAGCGTCGGCCCTCGGAGCTCGATGCCGCCCTTCGGGTCGATCCGCATCTCGGTCCCCGGCAGCGGCACGCCGTCGTACACCACCCCCCCACACGTCTCCGTGAGACCGTAGGTCTCGACGACGCTCGCGCCGGCGCGTTCGGCGCTCGCGCGCAGGTCGGGCGGCAACGGCGCCCCCCCGACCAGGATCGCCCGGAACGCCGACAGCTCGGTGCCGGCGGCGACGAGCCGGCCCAGCATCGTCGGGACAAGGGAGGTGAAGGCCGAACCCCGCTCGGCCGCGACCGCGGCGGCGTCGAACCCGGGGTGGATCGTCACCGGCGCGCCCAGCAGGACCGCCCGCAGCAGCACCAGAAGACCCCCGACGTGTGCGAGCGGGAGGCAGCAGAGCCAGCGGTCCCGGTCGGAGGCTCCGAGCGCCGATGCCGAGGACGCGACCGCCGCGTCGATCGCCCGGCGGTCGAACTGGACGAACCTCGGCGCCCCGGCCGTCCCGCTCGTGTGGACGATCAGCGCGATCTCGGGGTCGGCGGCCTCGCCGTCGATCCGCCGCGCCCCGACGGCATCCACCGAGACGGTCGGCCGGGCGCGCTCGAGCAGCGCGCGCGCCTCGCGGGGGGCCAGCCGGTGGTCGATGGGCAGGAGGGCGGCGCCGGCGGCCCAGGTCTCGGCGACCAGGTCGAGCCACGCGGGCCCCGGCTCCAGCGACGCGGCCACGACGTCGCCCCGGGTCACCGACACGTGTTCGAGGGCCGACACATCCGCTAGGCTACCCAGACCGTTCGAGTGTTCGCTCTAGGAGTGCGCAGTCATGACGTCAGAGACCTCGCCGCCGAAGTGGGTGAGCTCGGGGGAGTACACGGACATCCGGTACGAGACGGCGGACGGCATCGCCAAGATCACCATCGACCGGCCCGAGGTGCGCAACGCGTTCCGCCCGCTCACGGTCGGCGAGCTGATCCGGGCGTTCGACGTCGCGCGCGACGATCCCGAGATCGGGGTCGTGATCCTCACCGGACGGGGCCCCGAGGCGTTCTCCAGCGGCGGCGACCAGAGGATCCGCGGGGACGACGGCTACGTCGACGAGCACGGGATCGGCCGCCTGAACGTCCTCGACCTCCAGGTCCAGATCCGGCGTCTCCCCAAGCCGGTGGTCGCGATGGTCGCCGGGTACGCGATCGGCGGGGGCCACGTCCTGCACCTGTGCTGCGACCTCACGATCGCGGCGGACAACGCGAGGTTCGGCCAGAGCGGACCGCGGGTGGGGTCGTTCGACGGCGGGTACGGGATCAACCTGCTCGCGCGGCAGATCGGCGAGAAGCGGGCCAAGGAGGTGTGGTTCCTCTGCCGGCAGTACGACGCGCCCACCGCGCTCGCCTGGGGGTTGGTCAACACCGTCGTGCCGCTGGAGCGGCTGGAACCCGAGACCGTGTCGTGGTGCCGCGAGATGCTGCGGATGAGCCCACTGTCGCTGCGCCTGCTGAAGGCGGGGTCGAACGCGGGGATGGACGGGCTGGCCGGCGTGCAGCAGCTCGCCGGTGACGCGACCCTCCTCTATTACATGACGGAGGAGGCGCAGGAGGGGCGGGACGCGTTCGTGCAGAAGCGCGCGCCGGACTTCACGAGGTTCCCGAAGCGGCCGTGAGCCGTCTCGGCGTCTGGGTCCGGGGCGCGCGGCCGCGGACACTCGGGGCCGGGGTCACCCCCGTCGTGGTTGGGACCGCCGCCGCCGGTGTGGTCGTGCCCTGGCGCTTCGTCGCGGCGCTCCTGGTCGCGCTCGGCCTCCAGGTCGGCGTGAACCTGGCGAACGACTTCAACGACGGGATCCGCGGCGTCGACACGCCCGAACGGCTCGGCCCGCCGAGGCTCACATCGTCCGGCGTCGCCGCTCCGCGCTCGGTGCTGATCGCGTCCCTCGCGTCCATCCTCGTCGCCGGGCTGACCGGGCTGGCGCTCGCCGCGGTGACCACATGGTGGCTGGTCCCGATCGGCGCGGTCGCGATGGTCGCGCTCTGGCTCTACAGCGGCGGGCCGAGACCCTACGCGGATCTCGGCCTGGGCGAGCTGATGGTGTTCGTGTTCTTCGGCGTGATGGCGACGGCGGGAAGCGCGTTCGTCCAGGCCGAGACCGTCCCGATCGCGGCCTGGTGGGCCTCGGTCTCGGTGGGCCTGCTCGCGGTCGCGATCCTGGTCGCGAACAACCTGCGCGACATCCCGACAGACGCGGTCGCCGGCAAGCGAACGCTCGCGGTCCGCCTCGGCGTGCGGCGCACGCGGAAGTTCTATCGGCTGTGCGTCTCGGCGGCCTTCGCCGGGGTGGTGGCTGGGGTCGTCGTCGACGCGATCGACCGGGGGAGCGGCCTGCCGGCGTGGTCGCTGCTCGCGCTCGGGGCGGTGGTGGCCGCAATCGAGCCGATGCGGGCGATCGGTCACGCGAGCGGGCGGGCGCTGATCGGGGTCCTCGTGGGGACGGCGCGGCTGCAGGTGGTGTTCGGCGCGCTCCTCGCACTCGGTCTGTGGATCGCCCGGGCGAGCGCGTGAGTGAAGCCGAGCGCGCGTTCGCCGCGGCCTGGTGGGTGGTCGACGACCTCGTGCGGTTCGGCATCGAACACGCGACTCTCTCGCCGGGCTCGCGCTCGACGCCGCTCGCGCTCGCGCTCGCGCGTCATCCGAACGTGCGGTTGCACGTCCATCTCGACGAGCGCGCCGCGGGGTTCTTCGCGCTCGGCATCGCGAAGGCGACCGGTCGTCCGGTCGCGGTGGCATGTACGAGCGGCACCGCCGCGGCCGAGCTCCTCCCGGCAGTCGTCGAGGCGTCGATGACCCGCGCGACGTTGGTCCTGCTGACCGCCGACCGGCCGCCGGAGCTTCGTGGCGTCGGCGCGAACCAGACGATCGACCAGATGGGGTTGTTCGGCGGGTACGTTCGCGCGGCGATGGACGCGCCCGTCCCGGGAGACGTGGCCGACGAGCAGACGTGGCACGACCTGGTCCTGCGGCTCACTGGTGCGTCGATGGGCCTGCCGCCCGGCCCCGTGCACCTCAACCTGCCCTTCCGCGAGCCACTTGTGGGTTCGCCACAGACGCTGCCGGCCTCGCCGCCGTCCGGGACCGACTTCACCCCGTCGGCCGTCCCCGAACCCGAGGAGATCGATGCGCTCGAGCGCGAGCTCACCTCCACGACGGATGGCGTCATCCTCGCGGGCTCGATGCGCGAATCCCCTCCGACGTTGCCGGAACTCGCGGTCCGGGCCGGATGGCCGCTCCTGGCCGAACCCACCTCGAACCTCCGCGTCTCGGGCGCGCTCTCGGCGGGTTCGTTCCTTATCGCCGACGCGAGGTTCGCGAACGAGCATGTCCCCGAGATCGTGATGCAGTTCGGCGCGGCGCCCACGTCAAGGGCTGGGCTCGAGCTCGTCCGAAGGGCGGGCAGGCTGGTCATCGTCGACCAGGACCATCTCGTCGCCGATCCTCACCGCAAGGCCTCCTGGACCCTCCGCGCCGAGCCGGCGGGCTTCGTACCCGACCTGCTGCTGGGATCCGAGCCAGCGAGGGGGAGTGCCTGGTTCCGTGCGTGGACCGATGCGGACCAGCGCGCGCGCGCCGCCGTCGATGCGACGGTCGACGGATGGGACGAACCGTTCGAGGGAAGGATCGCTCGCGACGTCGCCGCGTCGGTCCCCGACGGCGGCGTGCTCGTGGTGGGCTCGAGCATGCCGGTGCGCGACCTGGACGCGTACATGCGTCCGCGCCAGGGCCTCGGGATCCTCGCGAACCGCGGGGCGAGCGGGATCGACGGGTTCGTCTCGACGGCGCTCGGGGTCTCGGCCGCGGGCGCCCCGACGACCGCGCTCTGCGGCGATCTCACGTTGCTACACGACCTCGGCTCGCTGATCTGGAGCGCGAACCGCGGGTACGACTGCGTGTTCGTCGTGCCGAACAACGACGGCGGCGCGATCTTCTCGTTCCTCCCGCAACGCGAGCTGCCCGAGTTCGAGGAGCTGTTCGCGACGCCGCACGGGCTCGACCTCGGCGCGATCTGCCGGGCCGCCGGCGCCGGACACGCCCGCGTGGAACGAGCCGACGACCTGATCCCCGCGGTCGAGCGCGCGCGTGTGGCCGGCGGTGTCCACGTCGTCGAGGTGCCGATCGACCGCGCCCGCAACCTCGAGCTGCATGCCGAGGTCCACGAAGCGGTCGCCGCCGCGCTCGGCCGTACGATGTGATCGTGCGGACCCGGCACCCAGCGGCGGTCGCCTGATGGTCGAGATCCGTCGGGCAACGCTCGACGACGCCGACGAGCTCGCGCGGCTCCGGTGGGACTTCCGCGTCGAACACGGGACGCCGGTGTCGTCGACGTTCGAGGCGTTTGCCGAGGGATTCCGCGCGTTCGCGACCGACGCGCTCGCTGACGGGTCACCGTGGCGGGCGTGGGTCTCGGAAAACGACGGCCGGCTGGTCGGCTGCGCGTGGCTCCAGCTCGTCGAGAAGATCCCGCACCCGAGCCGCGGCCGCTGGGAGCGTCCGATCGCCTACGTGACGAACGTGTACGTCGAACCCGCGCTCCGCGACGAGGGCGTCGGCGCTCGGCTGCTCGACGCCGCGATGGCGTACGCGCGCGAGCACAAGGCGGCCGAGGCCGTGGTCTGGCCAACGCCCCGGTCGGCCTCGTTCTACCGGCGCGCGGGGTTCGGCTCCGAGACCGCGCCGCTCGGCATGGATCTGGCCGGCGACTGACTCAGCCCCATCGGAGCGCATCGAGCAGGGCCCGGAACTTGCGCTCGGTCTCGTCGAGCTCGGCCTCGGGCTCCGAGTCGGCGACGATGCCGGCGCCGGCGAACAGCCGGGCCATCGAGCCCGTGATCTCCGCGCACCGCAGCGCGATCGCCCATTCGCCGTCGCCGTTCGCGTCCATCCAGCCGACCGGCCCGGCGTACCCGCCCCGCTCGATCGGCTCGAGGTCCTCCAGCGCCTCGCGGGCCGTCTCGCGGGGCGACCCGCACACGGCCGGCGTGGGGTGGAGCGCGGCCACGAGCTCGAGCGCGGTGACCGACGGGTCGTGCAGGCGCCCCCGGAACGGCGTCGCGAGGTGCCACACGTTCGCGGTGCCGAGCAGCTCCGGCTCGTGCGGGTGGACGAGGTCCTCGCAGAACGCATCGAGGATGTGGTGGACGTCCTGGACGACCACCGCGTGCTCCTCGCGATCCTTGCCCGAGCGGAACAGCCGGTCCGCCGAGGCTCGGTCGCGCCCGGCGTCGCCGAAACGCTGCGACGACCCCGCGAGCGGCGTCGCCTCGACGAGCCGGCCGCGGCGTCGGAGCAGGAGCTCGGGCGTCGCGCCGACGAGCACCGAACCCGTCACCGCGTGGGGCTGCGGGGCGGCGAACGCGTAGCAGTCCGCGTCGACCGCACGCAGTCGCCACAACAGCTGCTTGGGGTCGAGCGTTCGATCCGCGTTCACGAGCATGGTTCGCGCGAGCACGACCTTGCGGAGCTCACCCGAGCGGATCCGTTCGGTCGCCCGGCCGACCGCCGTCACGTACTCGTCGGGCTCCGGGTCCGGCCGGAGCTGCATCTCCTCGAACGCGTCGTGCGGGAGCGTCCGGCCCGTCCATCGTTCGCGCTCGCCCGCATGCGGGGTTTCGCCGCGCGGGGCGACCTCGACCTGCCAGGTCTCGCCGGCGTCCAGGCGGATCGTCGCCCGTCGCGGGAGGATCGCCTCCGCGGGCTCACGGTCGTCGAACGGGATCGACGCCACCGCCGCCGCGGCGGGCGCGGCGGGTTCGGCCTCGATCGAGGCGAGCGCCTCGAGGATCGAACGCGACAGGCGCAGGATGCGCTCGGGTCCCGGCTCGGCCGCGACCCGGTCGACCTCGCCGCTCGTCGCGAGCCCGAGCCCGGAGCGTTCGAGGAAGAAGCCGCCCTCCCGGTACCCGGCGAGCAGGTCGAACGCCGGACCGAGCCGGGTCGCCCGAGCTGTGAGACCGGTCACGTCGCCGACCCCACCGGTTGCGCTGGGGGGATCATCCGCGCGTCCCGACGAGGATCTGGGCCACGCCGCGCCCGAGCGGGGTCCGCTCGACCCGCTCGAACCCCGCGTCGCCGAGCATCTCGAGGAGCCGGTGGGGCTCGGGGAGGTAGGCCGTCGACCTTGGGAGGTACCGGTAGGCCTCCCCGTCCGAGAGCGCCCCGCCGATCAGCGGGACGATCCGCCGGAAGTACAGCGCGTGTCCGGCGCGGAGGACTCGCCCGTCGGGCTCGCTCGTCTCGAGGAACGTCGCGCGCCCGCCCGGCCGGAGCACGCGCGCGGTCTCGGCGAACAGCTCGATCAGGTCGGTCACGTTGCGCAGCGCGAACCCGCACGTGGCGCCGTCCACGCGGCCGTCCGCGAGCGGAAGCCGCAGCACGTCGGCCTGGACGATCGGCGCCTCGGTGCGGGCGTTGCGGAGCATGCCATGCGAGAAGTCGAAGCCGATCGCGCGGTACCCGCTGGCCACCAGCTCGTTGCACAGGTCGCCCGTGCCGCACGCGAGGTCGGCCACGAGGGCGCCGCCGGGCAGGCGGAGCTCGCCGACGGCGCGACGGCGCCATCCGACGTCCATCCCGAAGGTCATCACGCGGTTCACGAGGTCGTAGCGGTTCGAGATCCGGTCGAACATGCCGCGGACCACCTGCGCCTTCTCGCTCGGGTCCGGGAGGCCCCCCGGGGTCGCGGGGCCGCTCACTCGAGCCGCTCCTCGGCCTCGGCGAGCAGGACCCGGCGGAAGTGGTTGGCGACCAGGTTCGTCACGGCGGGGAGCAACGTGTCGAACGCCTCCACGAGCTGCGCCGCGGCGTCCTCGGCACCGGCCGTGTCACGGATCGGCTTGCGCACGTGCTCGTCGAACAGCTCGACCGCCCGAGCGGCGAGCGCCACCATGGCCTCGTTCGTGTCCCGCGCGAGCGACAGGAGCTCGCCGAGCGGGAGCCCGTACTCGAGGAGGCGGAGCGCGCCGCGAACCATGTCGATGTCGGCGGCCGTGTACCGGACCTCGCCGTCGACCGTGCGGCCGAGCTCGATACCCTCGCGCTCGACCGCCTGGATCAGGGAGGCGGGGACGCCGCTGCGGCTGGCGAAGCCGTCCAGGGTGAGGAGCTCGTCCTGACGAGCCTCCCCGCGGGCCGCCGCGATCGCGACGGCCAGGTCGGCGTCGGCGGGGTCCAGCCCATCGCCGAGCACCCGCTCGATCGCCGCGAGCGTGAGGCCCCGGCGGCGGAACTCACGGACCTCGCGGATCCGCTCGGCGTGTCGATCGTCGTACCAGGCGACTCGGCCCTCGCGGGCCGGCGGCGGGACGAGGCCGCGGGTCTGGTAGTAGCGGACGGTGTCGACCGAGACGTCGCACGCGGCCGCGAGCTGCTCCACGCGATACCTCACGACCGGTAACTCTACGAGTGAACGCTCGAACCTTCACCCGCCGCCGAGCTCAGCCGGGCGGGATCCTCTGGGAGGCGGTGCTCAGGATGCGGCAATCGTCCTTCGCGACGACGAACACGACGACGTGGTCGGGGGCCTGCCCGGCGCCGGGCCCCTCCGAGAACACCCCGATGAACGCCGGCGTGCCCTCGAACTGCGCCTCGATCAGCCGGATCAACACGTCGTTCGGACCGCGGACACCGCTGTGGTCGACGCAGTCCCGCGCGAGGCTCGTGCGCTCCTTCGAGTCCTGGGCGCTGGTCGCGAACGCCGCCTGGCTGCCCCGCGCGTCTCCGGCCGCGACGATCGCGCCGGCCGCCTCGCTCGCCACGGCCTGGATCCCTGCCTCGTCGTAGTTCACGTCGGTCTGGCGTTCGAGACCCGCGAAGGTGACTCCGGGCGTCGCCGCTTCGGCGCCGCCGGCTCCGGTTCCACCGGCGACCGCCCTGGTCCGCTCCGGCGCCGCGGCGTTCTGGGCGTCTTCGCCGCCGACGTTGAGGGCCACCACCACGACGAGCGCGGCGGCCGCGGCCAGTCCGGCGACCCACTGGAAGCGACCCGATGTCACGCCCGGACGGCGCTCGAACCGCCGCCCGGCCTCCGCCAGCACCGGGCCGGTCACGCCGAATGGCACCGGGACGTTCTCGAGCTCGCTCAGCGCGGCCCTGGCCGCCCCGGCCTGCCGGACCTCCGCGCTGCAACGCGCGCACCCGAGCAGGTGCGCGTCTACGGCGGCGCGCTCGCGTTCGGCCAGCGCGCCGTCGACGTAGTCGGCGAGGAGATCTT
>CBRGMI010000067.1:0-9432 GCA_967797495.1 uncultured bacterium | reverse complement strand
TTCATCCGATGGGCTCCTTCGGGGCGGTACGGTTCGGAGCTAGGACTCCCCCTGGTGAGCCGCGGGGAGGCGGCGCTGCTGCACCGGCGGCTCGAGCTCGCGATGGTACTGCTCCCCGGTCGACAGCTGGAAGTGGGCGATCACGCTGCCACCGCCGAACGGGTACTTCCGCGTGATCTTCACCTCGTCGCCCTCGAACTCCAGGACGTTGTAGCAGGGCTTCGTATACCCGCGGAGCCGGAGCGACGCCACCGTGCCGGCGTTCGCCACGTAGAGGTCCTCAAGGCGCCACACGTAGGGGACGTGTTTGTGGCCCGAGAGCACGATGTTGACCCCCGACTGGATCAGCTCCTCCAGGAGGTCGCCGGCGTCCATCACGGTGCTCCGCTCGCGCCCGGTGCCCGGGATCGGCAGCAGGTGGTGGTGCAGCACGAAGACCTTCAGGTCGGCGGGGACCTCGAACCGCTCGTGGATCCAGGTGTACCGTTCGCGTCCGACCTGACCCTCGTTGATGTCGGGCTCGCTAGAGTCCACGCCGACGAGGCGGACGCCCTTCACGTCCGCGCTCCAGTGTGTCGGGCCCACGAGCTCCTCGAAGTGCAGGTACCCGACGTTGCGTGCATCGTGGTTGCCGGGGACGGTGTACATCGGCGCGCGGATCCGTTCGGCGTAGGCGACCCAGTTCTTGTACTCCTGCCGGTACCCCTCGTTGGTGAGGTCGCCGCTGCAGATGACGACGTCGGGCTCGAGCTCGTTCAGCTCGACGATCACCCGGTTCATCAGGTTCGGAACGAAGTAGGGCGAGCCGACGTGCGGATCGGAGATGTGCGCGATCGTGACCACGTTGCCTCAGTCTAACTTCGTCTCTGCTCGTTCCCGGCCTGGTCTGTTGGCCTCGTCCCTGGCCGACCGGGGACGGCGCCGGCCCGTGGGACGATACGGCGGCGTGAACGCCCTCGACCTGCTCCTGATCGTGCTCCTGGCGCTCTCCGGGGTCTCCGGCTACCGGCGGGGTTTCACGCTGCAGGCCTTCGGGTTCGGCGGGTTGCTCATCGGCCTGGTCGTGGGCGCGTTGCTCGCCCCGTTCTTCGCCAACATCGTCGACGGTCCGAACGCCCGAGCCGGCCTCGCCGTCCTGGTCCTGCTCGCGGTGGCCGCGCTCGGCAACGCGGCCGGGTGGTTCATCGGCGTTCACGCACGCCACCGCGCCGCGTCGAGGTTCGCGAAGGCGGACTCGGTCGCGGGCTCGGCCGTGGCGGTCGTGGCGTCCCTGCTGGCGATCTGGTTCCTCGCGCTGAACCTCGCGAACGGTCCGTTCCCGGCCGTCGCGACCGAGATCCGGGGGTCGGCGGTCGTGCGGACGCTCGACGCCGCCCTGCCGCAACCGCCGTCGTTGCTCGCCCAGGTCCGTCGCCTGTTCAACCGGTTCGGGTTCCCCGACGTGTTCTCCGGCATCCCGCCCCTGCCGGCCGAGCCCGTGCGACCACCGAGCCAGGCGGAGGCTCGGGCCGCGGCGGAGGCGGCCGCGTCGAGCACCCTTCAGGTGATCGGACCGGCGTGCGACGTGATCCAGGAGGGTTCGGGCTTCGTCGCCGCCGACGGCTACGTCGTGACGAACGCGCACGTCGTGGCAGGCATGGACGATCCCGAGGTGCGATCGGCGGCGGGCTGGTCGGATGCGACCACCGTGCTGTTCGACCCCGATCTGGATCTGGCGATCCTGTCGGTTCCGGGCGCAACCGGTCCCCCGCTTCCGCTCGCCACCGAGCCGCTTGACCGCGGCGCGCCGGGGGCGGTCCTCGGGTACCCGCAGGGTGGCCCGCTCGACGTCCGCCGCGCGGCGGTGCGGCGGACGATCGACGCGGTCGGGAGGGACATCTACGGGCACGGCGAGGTCGAGCGTCTGGTGCTCGAGTTGCAGACGCTGGTCCGCCCGGGCAACTCGGGAGGGCCGTTCGTCCTGCCCGACGGGCGGGTCGCCGGGGTCGTGTTCGCCGCGTCGTCGGGCGACGACGACGTCGGCTACGCGATCGCGGCCGACGAGGTCGAGGACCCCCTGCGGACCGCGATGGGGCGGACCGCCTCGGTCGACACGGGGCCCTGCATCGGCTGACCCCTTGGACGACGGCCAGGCCGTGCCGTGGTTCGCGCTCGCCTACTCCTCCATCACGACGCGCACGTCGCCGTCGCGCGACAGGAGGGAGAACGAGGTGATCTCGCCCTCGCGGCGGAACACCATGCTCACCGTGCTCTCGCCGACCGACAGGTTGCGCACCTCGACGGTGTTCAGCCACGTCGGCAGGTGCGGCAGATTGATCGTGAGCAGGTTCTCGTTGGCCCGCGCCGACAGGCCGAGCATCGCCTGCAGCATCAGGTACGGCGAGCCGGCCGCCCAGGCCTGCGGCGAGCAGGCGATCGGGTAGCTCACGGGGCGGTTCGGTGACCGCCGCGTGAACCCGCAGAACAGCTCGGGCAGTCGGAGATAGTCGGCGGAGACCGCCGCGTCGAACAGCGCGGTCGCGACGCGGTTGGTCGCCCGGGCGAACCGGTACCGCTTCAGGCCCGCCGCGATCAGCGCGTTGTCGTGAGGCCACACCGATCCGTTGTGGTAGCTCATCGGGTTGTAGGAGGCCGCCGACCTGCTCATCGTTCGGACGCCCCAACCCGAGAACATGTCGGGAGCGAGCAGCCGCTTGGCGAGCGGAAGGGCCTTGTCCTCGTCCACGATCCCGGCGTACAGGCAGTGGCCCGGATTGGACATCAGCGTTCGGAGCGGCTGCTTGCGGGCGTCGAGCGCGGCCGCGAAGTACCGCTCGTCCTCCATCCAGAACGCCTCGTTGAAGCGGACCTTCAGGCTTTCGGCCTCGTCCTCCAGTCGGCGCGCGTCCTCCGGCCGACCGAGCGCGCGGTACACGTCGGCCATCCGCGTCTTCGCGAGGTAGACGTACCCCTGCACCTCCGAGAGCGCGATCGGTGGTTCGGCGAGCCGCCCGTCGGCGTGGACCATCGAGTCGTGCGAGTCCTTCCACCCCTGGTTGCGGATCCCCCGCGGCGAGCGGGACAGGTACTCGACGAACCCGTCCCCGTCCAGGTCGCCGTACCGATCGATCCAGGCGAGCGCGGCCTCGGCCGACGGGAGGAGCTTGCGTGCGAACTCGACGTCGCCCGTCCAGCGCAGGTGCTGCGCGTACACGATCAGGAACCACGGCGTCGAGTCGACGGACCCGTAGTACGGCGAGTGCGGCATGATCCCCGCGCGCGCCAGCTCGCCGTCGCGGACCTCGTGCAGGATCTTGCCTGGCTGCTCGTCACGCCAGTCGTTCTCCTCCGTGCCTTGACGCGCAGCCAGGAGCTCGAGCGCGTCGCGGGCGGGTCGCGTGTTCACCGTCAGCAGCTGGTGCGACGCGATCAGGGAGTCGCGGCCGAAGATCGTCACGTACCACGGGATCCCGGCGGCGAGGATCGCGCCCTCCCCCACCCGCGTGTACAGCGCGCGCAGATCGCGCAGGCTCCGGTCCAGGAGCTGGTTGAACAGCTCGTTGTCGGTGACGATCCGCGTCGACTCGCGCTCCCACTCCTCGTAGGAGCGGCGGAGCTCGTGCACCGCGTGGTCGAAGTCGGGGGCCGCGTCGGTCGGCTCGCTCCCCAGGATCGGCTCGACCGAGACGGTCACGAGCCGGGTCTGGTACGGCTCGAGGTGGAGCCGGAAGACCGCCGTGGCGAACGCCCCATCGACGTCCACGCGGCCGGGGTCGATGCCGAAGCGGATCCGCGTGATCCGCCGGACGTGATCGCGCCCCTCGTGCACGAACTCGATCGTGGAGCCGTTGATCGTCGGCGCGATCGACCCGCCCGAGTGGCGATGGGTCATGCCGCGCACGTCGAAGATGTCGGCGAAGTCGGCGCCGAACGTCAGCCCGACCTCGAGGGTGACGTCGAAGGGGTTGTAGTTCTTGATCCTGATGCGCTCGAACAGATCGCCGGAGATCGCGCGGACGCGCCGGACGTTGATCGTCTGCTGCGGCGCACAGAGCACGTCGTCCTCGAACAGGTCGGGGTTCGTCAGGTCGACGTGCGACTGGTAGCCGCGTTCGGCCGACGAGGACAGCAGCACGAGCTCGCGTCCGTTCACGGTCAGGCGGAAGTGCGACAGGAATCGCGTGTCGTGCGAGTACAGGCCGAGACCTTCGTGACCGCCGTGGTCGAGGTTGCCCTCGAGGTCGGAGTACAGGAAGGTCTGGCCCTCCTTCACTGCGAGGGTCTTGCTCGCGAGATCCGTGACCAGGACCGGGGCCGCGCCCTGTTCGGGCTTGGGGACCGGGGTGGGCGCGACGACGGCGAGCGGGGGGTTTGCCGCCGGGTCGGCAGCGGGCGCCGGCTCGGGCCGGGGATCGGACTCGGTCATCGTTCAACCATCGTCGCAGGTGATACGCGCCTTCAGCCCTGGCGGATGTCGACCCCGGCGGCTCGCACGGGGACACGCACGATCCGCCACCCCTCGGCCGGTTCCGGCGTGACGACGTCGTGGCGCTCGAACGCGAGCAGCGTCGGCCCCGAGCCCGAGACGCACGCGGCCAGCCCGGCGGCGCGCAGGCGGTCGATGACCTGGCGCATCTCGGGGACGAGCCCCAGCCGGACGTCTTCGTGGAGGCGGTCGCGCATCGCCGCGTGGAGGAGGTCGGGCTCGTGCAGGAGGGCGACCGCCACGAGCGCGGCGTGTCCCGCGTTGGACACGGCGTCCTCGCGCGCGACGGCGTCCGGGAGCGCGCGCCTGGCCGCCTCGGTCGAGACCGCGATGCCCGCCGGGACGAACAGCGCCGGCCGGAGCTCGGGGTCGGGGTCGAAGCGGGCCACGACGCTCCGGTCCACGACGATCGTGAAGCCGCCGAACACGGCGGCGGCCGCGTTGTCGGGATGGCCCTCGAGCCCGCCGGCGATCTCGAGGATCGTGGTCCGGTCTAGACCGAGACCGAGCGCCGCGTCGGCCAGCGCCACGCCGGCGACGGCGGCGGCGGCCGACGACCCCAGGCCGCGTTCGAGCGGGATCCGGTTGCGGCCGTGGATCGAGGCGGGGGGGACGATGCGTTCGAAGCGCGCCGCGGTCTCGGCCAGGGCGCGCGACACGAGGTCGGTCCCGTCGGTCGGCAGCTCGTCGGCGCCCTCCCCCTCCCACGTCACACCGGGCTCGGCGTCCGTGTCCAGCGAGACCTCGTTGCACAGATCGAGCGCGAGCCCGAAGCAGTCGAATCCGGGTCCCAGGTTCGCCGACGTCGCCGGGACCGTCGCGGTGACGCGCACGGCTACAGCCCGAGCTCGGTCGCGACGGCGTCCGCCTCTGCCGGGACCGTGGTCGGCACGGCCCCCCCGCTGGTCGCCCACTCCGGGTCCTTCAGCCCGTGACCCGTGAGCACGCAGACGACGGTCCCGCCCCGCGGGAGCCGGTCCTCGCCCGCGAGCCGGAGCAGCCCCGCGACACTGGCCGCCGAGGCCGGCTCGGCGAACAGTCCCTCGCGCGCGACCCGCCGGTAGGCGTCCAGGATGTCGCGGTCGGTCACCGCCAGGATCGCGCCCTCCGACTCCGACGCGGCCGCGATCGCCAGGTCCCACGACGCGGGGTTCCCGATCCGGATGGCGGTGGCGATCGTGTGCGGGTCCTCGACGGGGCGACCGAGGACGAGGGGCGCGGCGCCGCTCGCCTGGAACCCGAACAGCCGCGGCGGCTCGTGGATCGTCCCATCGGCCAGGTACTCGGTGTAGCCCAGCCAGTGGCTCGAGATGTTGCCAGCGTTGCCGACCGGGACGCAGTGGAGATCGGGCGCGCGACCGAGCGCGTCCACGATCTCGAACGCGCACGTCTTCTGTCCCTGCAGGCGGTACGGGTTGACCGAGTTCACGAGGGTCACGGGGTAGCGCTCGGCGAGGCCACGGGCGAGCTCGAACGACGCGTCGAAGTTCCCCTCCACCTCCAGCACGCGCGCGCCGTGCACGAGGGTCGCGGCCATCTTCCCGGGCGCGATCTTGCCCCTGGGGACGAGGACGGCGCAGGTCAGCCCCGCCTTGCCCGCGTAGGCGGCGGCGCTCGCGCTCGTGTTCCCCGTGGAGGCGCACACGACGGCCTTGGCGCCTTCCTCGACCGCCTTGCTGATCGCGACGGTCATCCCACGATCCTTGAACGAGCCGGTCGGGTTCGCGCCCTCGTACTTCAGGAAGACCTCGCACCCCGTCTCGACCGACAGCGACTCCGAACGGACGAGCGGCGTCCCGCCCTCGCCGAGCGTCACGACGGGCGTCGCCGAGCCGACCGGCAGCCGGTCGCGGTACTCCTCGATCACGCCGCGCCAGGTCCGGGCCACGGTCACTCCTCGGCCTCGACCCGGAGCACGCTGCGGACCTCCTCGACCCCGGGGAGTCCGCGGAGCACGCCGATCGCCTCCTGGAACGCGCCCTCGCGGGCGCGGTGGGTGATGAACACGAGCTGCGCGTCGTCGCCGAACCCCTCCTGCCACACGCTCTTGATCGAGACCTCGCTGCGGCCGAACACGCTCGCGATCTCGGCCAGGACACCGGGGCGATCCTCGGCGCGCAGCAGGATGTAGTACTGGCCCGTCATCTCGTCCATCGGGCGGATCGTCCGCTCGTAGAAGCACGTGCAGCCGAGACCGGGGGCACCCGCGAGCAGGTTCCGTGCGACGCTCACCAGGTCGCCCACGACGGCGGTCGCGGTGGCCTCCCCCCCGGCGCCGCGGCCGTAGAACATCAGCTCGCCGACGTTCGGGCCCTCGACGAAGACCGCGTTGTAGGCGTCCCGGACCGAGGCGAGCGGGTGCGACGCGGGGATCATCGCGGCGTGCACGCGGGCGGCGATCCGCTCGTCCTCACCCATCTCGGCGATCGCGAGCAGCTTCACCACGTAGCCGAGCCGCCGCGCGTACTCGATGTCCTCGGTGGTCACGTTCGCGATGCCCTCGCGGTACACGTCGCTCGCGACGACCCGGGCGTTGAACGCGATCGACGCGAGGATCGCGCACTTGGCGGCCGCGTCGTGCCCGTCGACGTCCGCGCTCGGGTCGGACTCGGCGTACCCGAGCCGCTTCGCGTCGGCGAGGACGTCGGCGAACCCACGTCCCTCCTCCGACATCTTCGTCAGGATGAAGTTGGTCGTGCCGTTCACGATCCCCATGACGCGACGCAGACGCTCGCCCGTGAGCGACTCCTTCAGCGGGCGGATCAGCGGGATCCCGCCCCCCACGGCCGCCTCGAAGTACAGGTCCAGGCCCTTGGCGTCCGAGGCGTCGAAGAGCTCGCGCCCGCGCGTCGCGAGCAGTTCCTTGTTGGCGGTGACGACGGGCTTGTCGCGTTCGAACGCCGCGAGGACCAGCGAACCCGCCGGTTCGAGCCCGCCGATCAGCTCGCAGACGATGTCGACCTCGGGGTCGTCGACCACGGCCATCGGGTCGTCGACGAACGCCGCGGGTGTGAGCCCGACGTCCCGCCGCTTCGCGGGGTCGCGGACCGCCACCTTGTGCACCTGCAGCCTGCATCCGGCGCGGCGCTCGATGTCGTCGCGATGCTGGTCGAGCAGCCGGACGACCGCGGCGCCGACGGTGCCGCAGCCCAGCATCCCGACCCGCAGGACCCGCTCGCTCATCCAACCCCCTCGCTCCCTCGATCGTGGCCCGCCTCAGTATGTCGCCCCGGCCGGGCGCGAACCTCACGTCGCATCGCTTCGCTCCATCGCCTCGGGGGCCGACACGCCGAGCAGGCCGAGCAGGTTCGCGATCGTCCGCTTGGTGCCGCGGCAGAGCCACAGCCGGGCCTGCGTCAGCTCGGCGTCATCGGACAGCACCGGGCACTCCGCGTAGAAGCGGTGGAAGCGCGCCGCGAGATCCTGGGCGGCGTGGGTGAGCCGGTGCGGCGCCCGCATCTGGGCGGCGGTCGCGATCTGAGACGGGACGTCCGCGACGGCCCGCAGGAGGTCGAGCTCGGCCTCGTGCTCGAGGCGATCCAGGTCGGTCTCCTCGATCGGTCGGGTCTGGATGCCACGCTCGGACGCCTTGCGCAGGATCGACGCGATCCGGGCGTGTCCGTACTGGACGTAATAGACGGGGTTCTCGAGCGACTGGCGCTTCACGGCCTCGATGTCGAACCTCATCGTCACGTCGTTGCTGACCATCAACAGGTGAAACCGGGCCGCGTCCGTGCCGACCTCGTCGATCAGCTCGTCGAGGCTGACGAAGTTCCCCGCGCGCTTGCTCATCGGAACCGGCACGCCGTCGCGAAGGAACGAGACCCACTGGTAGATCACGATCTCGACGCCGTCGGCGTCGTAACCGAGCGCCTGCGCCGCACCCCGGATCCGCGCGACGTCGCCGTGGTGGTCGGCGCCCAAGACGTACACGAGGTGGTCGAACCCGCGCTCGAACTTGTCGACGAGGTACGCGGCGTCGGCGCCGAAGTAGGTGTGCGTGCCGTTCGAACGCACGAGCGGCCGGTCCTTGTCGTCGCCGAACGCGGTCGAGCGGAACCAGACCGCCCCCTCCGCGTCGAACGCGTACCCGGCGTCCCGCAGACGCTGGACGGCATCGGCGATCAGCCCCTTCTCCTGGAGCACGCGCTCGTGCATGAAGCTGTCGAAGCGGACCCCGAACCTCACGAGCGACCGGCCGATCTGCTCGAGGGCCAGGCGACCCCCCTCCTGCTGGAGCCTCGCGACCCGCTCGGGAGGCGGAAGGTCGGCGAGGTGCGGACCCTCGGTCTCGAGGATCCGGCGGGCGAGCTCGACCACGTAGTCGCCGTGGTAGCCGTCCTCGGGAACCTCGGCGTCACGGCCCAGGAGCTCGAGGTACCTCGCCTCGACCGACGCACCGAACCGATCCATCTGCCCGCCCGTGTCGTTGAAGTAGTACTCACGCTCGACCGCCCAACCGGCCGCCTCGAGCACCCGGGCGAGCGCGTCCCCGAGCGCGGCGTTGCGGGCGTGCCCGATGTGGAGCGGACCCGTCGGGTTGGCGCTCACGAACTCGACCTGCGCCCGGAGGCCGTTGGGGTCGGCCCGGCCGTAGGCCTCGCCGCGCGTCGCGACGTCCCGGAGCGCATCGGTGAGCCAGCCCGTCGTGAGGCGAAAGTTGATGAACCCTGGCCCGGCCACATCGGCCGACCGCACGAAGGGCGCCTCGGGCAGGCGCCCCCGTACGAGCTCAGCGACGTCGCGGGGCGAACGACCGACCCGCGGCGCGAGGACGAGCGCCACGTTGCTCGCGAAGTCGCCGTGCTCCTTCTGCCGAGGCTTGGAGAGCTCGACCTCCGGCAGGTCGCCCGCCAGGCCGAGCTCACGCGCGACCTCGGCCAGGGCCTCGGTGACGAGCGCGATCAGACGTTCCTCGATCATCGCGTTCGAAGCGTAGTCGACCGACCCACGCGCTCTTGGCCTCG
>CBRGMI010000066.1:0-9463 GCA_967797495.1 uncultured bacterium | reverse complement strand
TGTTCGGAGGCGGCGGTCCGGTCGTAGGAGGCGTTGTTGATCACGACGACGAGGAAACCCGCCCCCTCGCTCACCATCTGCCGGTCGATCGACGGGAAGCTGTTCTCGTAGCAGATCGGGGTCCCGATCGGGGGGAGACCCGGCAACGAGATCAGCGTCACCTCGTCGCCTGGCACCCGATCCACCGGCACCTGGTCGGTCGCCGAGATCCAGCCGAGCTGCTTGCGGAACGGCACGTACTCGCCGAAGGGAACCAGCTTCACCTTGACGTACCGGTCGACGACCCGGCCCGTCCCGTCGAACGCGAGCGTCACCGTTCGCTCGGCGCCGTCGGGGTCGGCGGTCACCGCCCCGGCGATCGTGGGCGCCCCGACGGTCGCGATCGCCTGGCTCACCTCCGACATGAGCAGCGGGTCCGCGGTCACGCCGGGGTCGAGCGCCCCCTCGCCCCACACGACCAGGTCGGGGGGGTTCCGTGTGAGGCCGAGGTGGCGGTCGATGTTCAAACGGGCGACCGCGACGTCTTCGTCCGCGCCGACGAGATCCTGGACCGAGGCGACGTCCACCTGGATCGTGGCGACATCCACGGTGCGACCGTTCGGAGCCGGGATGGGGATCGCCGCGGGCGCCACCGCGACGGCCACCGCGCCCATCGCGAGGGCGAGCGCCCGCGCCCGTCGGCCACTCCCCCACCGCTCCCAGGCGAGCAGGAGCAACCCGGCCACGACGACCACCGAGAAGGACAGGGCCCAGACCCCGCCGACGGACGCGAGGGGCAGCGCTGGTGCGTCGACCTGGGTCACCCCCAACTGGCCCCACCCGAACCCGCCGAGCGGGATCATGCCTCGGATCCATTCGATGACCGTCCACAGACCGGCGAGCCCAAGGGTCCCGAGCAGCGGGTGGTCGCGCCGCCAGACGGCGGGCGCCAGGGCCCCGAACGCCGCCGTGAACCCCGCCGACATGATCACGAGGGCCGCCCACCCGAGCTCGCCGAACAGGAGGATCCAGTACAGGAGTGCGCCGAAGTAGGCGAAGCCGAACACGAACCCGCACAGGGCCGCACGGCTCGGCCGAGAGCCACGCACGAGCCACAGGAGCGGGATCGGCGCGACGAACACGACGGGCCAGAACCCGACGGGCGGAAGGGAGATCGAGAGGAGCGCGCCGGAGACCGCGGCGATCAGGAGGGCAGCCGGGAGCCGGAGCCGGCTCGGGCTCAGGCGCAATCCCGGCAGAGCATCTTCGCCTTGTCCTTCAGCTGGCTCCGGTGCTTGACCAGGTAGCAGTTCGAGCAGATGAACTCGGTCGGCTGCGGGGGCACCACCTTGACCGAGAGGGGCTCCAGGCGCTCCTCACGGGTCAGGGTGAGGACGGAGTCGTCCTCCTCCTCGGCCTCCTCGGCGCGGGCCTCCTGCTTGACCAGGATGTCCTGGATCGATTCGACGTCCTCGTCGCGACCGGTGGCCGTGGTCGCGGGGGGTGGGGTGGTCGGCGTCTCCTCGTCGGGGGTGCCGGGCTCGGCCCCTTCCTCGTCGACCTCTTCGTCTTCGAGCGTGTCTTCGAGGTCTTCCACCGTTCGATACCTCTTTTCGGCCGGGGGATTGTACTCCCGGGCATCTCGCTAGCAACCGTTCCGGCCGAAGAACGCCGGCCGCGGATGATTCATTCCCGGATCCGGCCCGGTCAAGCGGGCACGAGCCGTCTCGGGGTAGGCAGGGGACGCGTCCGGGAGGGAGCCGGGAGGGACAGACGAGGACCCAAGAGACCTTTGGGGCCGCGGCGCCGGGGCGCCGCGTTCTCTACTCAGCCTCTTGGGTCCTCCGTGCGCCTGCCGCCGAAGCGGCCGGCGCAGCGCCGAAGTCTACGCCCGGTCGCCGGGCTGTCAAACGCGCAGGTGTCAGACGGCGTAGACGTCTCGACCAAGGCTCACCGTGAGCACGGGGCGCACGCCCTCGAGCGAGCTCGTCACGAGCGGGTCCACGTCGTAGACCGCGAAGTCGGCGTGCTTGCCGGGCTCGAGGCTCCCCTTCTTGTCCTCCTGATGCGCCAGCCGAGCGCTGCCGAGGGTGAAGACGCGGACCGCCTCCTCCCGGCCGAGGCGCTGGGTCGGATCGTGATGGCCCTCGAACGCGGCCACTCCGACCAGCGGGTCGATCGTGGTGATCGGCGAGTCCGAGCCGGCACCGAGCTCCATCCCTCGGCTCAGCAGATCTCGGAACCGGTTCATCGCGCCCGCCCGCTCTTCGCCGAGGCCCTGCTCGTACAGGCCGCCCGGGAACCCCCAACGGGCGTCGAAGGTCGGCTGCACGCTGATCGCGAGGCCGAGGATCGCCGCGCGTTCGATCACGTCCAGGCTCGACATCTCGAAGTGCTCGATGCGGTGACGCCGTGCCCGGAAGTGCCGGCGCTGCCGCGAGTCGAGCGACTGGTACACGCGCTCCCAGGTCCGCACCACCTGCTCGACGGCGGCGTCCCCGATCGCGTGCACGCCGACCTGCAGGCCCGCGAGGTGACCGTCGTGGAAGTACTGCGCGAGCTCGTCGTCCTCGAAGTAGCCGCTCGGGCTCGTGTCACGGTCCACGAATCCCTCGGACACGAACGCCGTCCGCGCGCCGATCGACCCGTCCACGGGGAGGTCTCCGCCGATCCGCGGCAGGGCGAGGTTCATCGCGGTCGAGATGTCGGTCGTCGCGACGTACTGGACGACGTCGAGCGGCAGCCGGGAGCGGTGCGCGAGGAGGATCTCGAGATCGCGCATCCCGCGTTCGGCCGGCATCGACATCTCGTGGATCGTCGTGACGCCGAAGGCGACGGCGAGGCTCGCCGCCTCGAGCTGCAGCTCCTCGACGTCGTGCTCGGACAGGTGCGTGGCGAACCACCGTTTGGCGGCCTGTCCGGCCTTCGCCGTGAGCCGGCCGGTGGGCGCGCCGGCGTCATCGGTCTCGACCCCGGGCTCGCTTGCCGCGTCCGTCGCTTCCAGGGCCGGGGAGTTGGCGATGAGCAGGTGCCCGTCCACGCGTGCGAGCCCCAATGGCCGATCGGTGACGCCGTCGAGCTCGGCCAGCGTCGGCAGGGTCCGGTCCCGCCACCCGGATTCGTCCCAGCCGTGCAGGTACACGGGGCCTTGTCTCGCCGCCGTGACCGACCGTGCCACCTCGAGCAGCCCGGAGGCCGAGGTCACCGATCCGAGCTCGGGCGCCTGGTGGTGCACCCCGGTGCCGGTCAGATGGACGTGCGCATCGACGAACCCCGGCAGGATCGTGGTCCCCGGCAGGTCGACCGTCCGGTCCGCGTGGGGAGCCTCGCCGACGCCGACGCGTTCGACGTGGCGCCCGTCGACGAGGACCCACTCCCCCATCGCCGGGTACGACAACGTGTGGACGAGCGACGCGCGGTACAGGGTCTTCATCGCCGGGCGAGCTTAGCCCCAAGCGGCCGGCCGGCGTTTCGGGCGCCTCACCAACCGCCGGACACGGTGGCGGTCGATCCGAGGCCTCGGGCGTCCGGCAGGATCCTCGTCTTGGCCTCGTTCGGCCGGAGCCCGATCGTCGCGAGGGCCGCCCGGAACACCGACAGGGCGGCCGAGGCGTCCCTACCGGACAGGACGACGTCGTCCACCCATCGCAGGTGCTCGATCCCGCCCTCCCCCAGCCTTCTGTCTACCTGCGCGAGGACGGCGTTGGCCAGGACCGCCGACGCGTCCGGGCCGACGGGCAGACCCTCGACGCCGATCCGCTCGAGGCCCGCGAGGAACCCCTCGACCTCGCACGCCGTGGGAATCCCCGCCCGGCCGAGCGCGTCGCCGACGATCGACGGCGACATCGAGGCGTAGCACCGCCGGACGTCGGCGAACGCGATCGTCCGGCGCCGCGCCGCGAGACCCGCGAGCCGCGCGGCGAACAGCCGGCGCTCGAGCCTCCACGGCCGCAACATGAGCTCGGGCGGACGCACGCTCCATGACGCGACCCGGTTGGCCATCACCGAGGGCGACAGGATCTCCTCGATCGCGCCCGCGGACCGCGCGACCAGCTCCACGTAGCGCTCGCGCGTGGAGGCGTCGAGCAGGACGAACCGCCGCTCCGTCCCCGCGTGACGGACACGTACGAACCGGACCGCTGGGACGGTGGATGTCGCGACCACGCCGCCTCCCCGGCTCCGAGGAGGTCGAGCCGCATCCCGATGAGATCGTGTTGTACCGCGACGGAGCGCCGGTCGGAATCGGCCATGCCGGGGATCCGAGAACTCGGTCATCGCGGGGCTCGACACGCTCCGCCGAATGGGGGGCCGTACGATACGCGGGTGGTGGACGAACGCGACCTCGAGATCATCGCGGCGTTGCAAGAGGACGCCCGGGCCACCTTTGCCGATATCGGCCGTCGGGCCGGGCTCTCGGCCTCCTCGGTGCACGAGCGCGTCCGAAAGCTCGAACGCAGCGGTGCGATCCGTGGGTACCGGGCCATCGTCGACCCCGATGCCGTGGGGCTGTTCGTGACGGCGTTGATCGCGGTCACGCCCTTCGACCCCACGCAGCCCGACGACCTTCCCGAACGCATCCAGGACTTCGACGAGGTCGTGGATTGCCTGAGCGTCGCCGGTGAGGCCAACTACATCCTCAAGGTGCGCGCGCGAACCACCTCGGACCTCGAGGACCTGATCCAGCGGCTCCGCGAGAAGGCCGAGGTCAACACGACGACCACCGTGGTTCTCTCGGTGCCGTTCGAGGGCCGGCCGCTCCGACCGAGCCCGAAGCCGCCGACGCCCTAGCCGTTCGCGGCCGCGAGCGCGGCCATCCGTTCGTACGCGGCTCGGTAGCGCTTCCAGCGCCGGCCCAGGACGCCGCTCGGGTCCAGCTGCGGCAGGTTCCTCGGCGAGATCCCGAAGCTCCCTCCCCCCAAGCGCCGCCGCTCGGGCCGGAACCCGAACTCCTCCAGGACCGGGTCGAGGGGCTTGGCCGCCGCCGAGATCGCGACCCAGATCCGGTTCGTCATCTCGTCGAGCCTGCCGAGCGCCGAGCCCTCGCGGGCGGAGCCGCCCAGCCGGGCGACCCACTCGGGCAGCCCCAGCGGCCGGGCGGGATCGGTGCGCGGCGGGAGCTCGGGCGCGGTGAGCGGCGAGAGCCAGATCTCGGGCGAGCGCAGGCGCTCGACGGTCTCGGCCGCCCCCACCTCGATGGCCCGGTCCACCGCGTCCTCCAGCGCGGCCAGGGTCGGCCCGTCGAGCCCGGCAACGTGACCGGCCTGCGCCTGCCGCAGGCGCTCGAACCCCGCATGCAGGCTCGGTAGCAGGACCGGCTCGAGCTCCTGGACGAACCGTTCGGCCTCTTCGAGCACGTTGGCTCTCGCCGACTCGAGCTCGATGAACGGATCCCTCGACATCCGGCAAGCCTAGGAGGCTTCGAGCCGCGGGGTCTCCGCATCACCGTGCTCGGGCGTAGACTCGGGCATCGACCCGAGCTCAAGGTCGAGCGGGAGGAGGTCGACCGTCATGGATCAGTACCGCCGTTACGGCCGTTGGTTGAAGCGGGCCGCGTGGGTGCTCGTGATCTACCTGTTCGCGGCCTGGCTGTTCATGGGCCTGTCGCCCTCGCAGTCTCTCAGCAACCCGTCCATCGTGATGACGCAGCTCCGCCCGTTCCTCCTGCAAGCCCTGATCTTGGTCTTCTTCATCATCCTGCAGTTCGGAGCCCTGTTCTGGTTCCTGTCCCGCGGGAACGACTACGTCATTTACCCGAACGAGTACGACACGACCTTCGACGACGTTCGTGGCCAGCCGGCGGCCGTCGAGGCGACGCAGGAAGTCCTGCGTGTCTTCGAGGGATTCAAGGACTTCAAACAGATGGGAGGCTATCCCCCTCACGGGATCCTCTTCGAGGGACCGCCCGGGACCGGTAAGACGCTGATGGCGAAGGCGATCGCCGGAGCATCGGGGGTTCCCTTCCTTTTTTCAACCGGCTCTGGGTTCGCCGCGATGTTCCTTGGGATCGGCAACATGAAGGTTCGCAGATTGTTCAAGAGGGCTCGCGTGATGTCGGACAAGTACGGCGGCTCCGTTATCTTCATCGACGAGATCGATGCGGTCGGCTCGAGAGGCGCCGTATCCACCGACCGCACCGGCGATCGTGCGACCGACCGGATCTTCATGGGTGCCGGCATGGGCGGCGGCGCCGGCATGGGGGTCATCAACGAGCTGCTCGTGCAGATGGACGGGTTCACGGTTCCGAGGGGGCTGTGGCGCCACATCCGCAGGATCGCGTTCCGCGCGAAGCCAAAGGTGCCCTTCTACAACATCCTCGTGATCGGGGCGACGAACCGGGCCTCGACGCTCGACCCCGCGCTCGTGCGCCCCGGACGGTTCGACCGCAAGATCCACGTGGGGTTGCCCGACGCCGAGGGACGCCAGGACATCCTCCAGTACTACCTCGCGAAGGTCCGCCACGAGCCGATCGACTACGCGAAGCTCTCGCGGATGACGGTCGGGTACTCGCCGGCGTCGCTCAAGAACATCGTGAACGAGGCGTTGCTGTTCGCGCTCCAGGACGGGCGCGACGCGCTGCGGTGGGACGACCTGTGGCAGGCGAAGCTGAGCGAGGAGATCGGCCTCAAGCAGCCGGTCAAGTACTCCCCACGGGAGAAGGCGATGGTCGCCGTCCACGAGGGCGCGCACGCGGTCGCCTCGTACGCGCTCGAACGCGAGGAGCTGCAGATCCAGGTGATCACGATCCAGAAGCGCGAGTCGGCGCTCGGGCTTGTCTCCACGCAGGAGATCGAGGAGATGTTCCTGCGGACCCAGAAGCAACTGCTCGCGCGCATCCAGGTGTCGCTCGCCGGCCTGGTCGCGGAGGAGATCTGGTACGGCCAGACGACCTCCGGCCCGTCCTCGGACCTGGTGAACGCGACGCGCAACGCCGCGGCCTATGTGGGCGTGTACGGGATGGGGCGCAGCCTGATCTCGGCCGCGGCCTCCGGTCCAGGGCCGTACGGCGAGACGGATCCCATCGGCGTCGTGCTCTCGGACGCCGATCGTCGCAAGGAGATCGACGCGATCCTGAACGACTGCCGGGACAACGTCCGGAACCTCCTGCTGAAGAAGCGCCACGTCGTCGAGGGCGTTCGTGACGCGTTGCTCGAGCGCGAGGAGCTCGTCGGCGACGAGATCGAGGTCCTGATGGCCGAGCTCGGCGAGCGGGAGCCGATCGAGGTGCCGGCATCGCGCTCCGACGAGGGCGTCGTGGTCGTGCCCGAGGTCGTCGAAGGAGGCCGTACCGCGACAGGCCCCTCGGGTGACGGCAACGGGCAGGCGCCGAGTCGCCCATTCACCGCGCCGCCCCCGTAACGCCCTGTCGACGTCGACGGTATCCTTGCCTGATCGTGCGTCTGTACGACTCCCTCACGCGTGAGCTCCACGACGTCTCCCCTGTGGACGGGGAGACGGTGAAGATCTACTCGTGCGGCCCTACCGTCTACCGGTACATCCACATCGGGAACATGCGGTCGTTCATGCTCGGCGACCTGATCCGCCGCGCGCTGCGGTTCGAGGGGTTCAGGGTCCGCTGGATCATGAACATCACCGACGTCGGTCACATGACGGACGAGGTCTCGGACACCGGTCGCGACAAGATGGAGCTCGCCGAGGCCGACGAGGGCCTGTCGGCGGCCGACATCGCGCGGAAGTACACCGACGCGTTCCTGGAGGACTCCGACCTGGTCGGGATCGAGCGGGCCGACCTGTACCCGCGCGCGACCGACCACATCGACGACATGATCAAGATCATCCAGACGCTGATCGAGAAGGGGCACGCGTACGAGGTCGACGGGACCGTCTACTACGACGTCACCTCGTTCCCCGGTTATGGAAAGCTCTCGGGCAACACGTTGGACCAGCTGCGCGCGGGCCATCGTCAGGAGGTCGCGGTCGATCCGGCCAAGCGCCACCCGGAGGACTTCGCGCTGTGGAAGAAGGCCGGCCCCAACCGGGCGCTCAAGTGGCCGAGCCCGTGGGGCGACGGCTACCCGGGATGGCACATCGAGTGCTCGGCGATGTCGATGAAGCACCTGGGCGAGCGCTTCGACATCCACACCGGCGGCAACGACAACAAGTTCCCGCACCACGAGGACGAGATCGCACAGTCGGAGGCCGCCGTCGGGCACCCGGTGGTCTCGACGTGGGTGCACGGCGGCTTCCTGCGGATGGGCAAGGTGAAGATGGCCAAGTCCGCCGGGAACATCCTGCGCGTTACCGACCTGGCCGCGCAGGCCGTCGATCCGCTCGCCTACCGGCTGCTCTGCTTCGGCACCCGGTACCGCAGCGAGATGAACTTCGACTGGGACGCGCTCGAGGGGCAGAACCGCCGGCTCACCGAGCTCCGCCGGAAGGTGGCCGCCTGGGGTCCCGCGTCGACGGATCGGTCCGACGCCGCCCGGTCGCTCGACGCGCGTTTCCGGGAGGCCGTGGCCGATGACCTCGACCTGCCGCGCGCGCTCGTCGTGTTGAACGAGACCGTGTCCGCGCCGGTCCCCGAGGGCGAGAAGGTCGACCTGATGACGTCCTGGGATCAGCTGCTCGGCCTGGACCTCGGGCGCCTCGCGCGGGAGGCCTTCGAGCCGCCCGAGGGGGCCCTGGCGCTGATCGCCGAGCGCGACGAGGCCCGGGCCGCGAAGGACTTCGCCCGCAGCGACGAGCTCCGCGACCGGCTGCAGGCGATGGGCCTGGAGGTCATGGACACGCCGGAGGGGACGAAGGTTCGGCCGCGCTAGGAGGTGCTAGGCGGGGACCGTCGTCCACGTGCCGGGCGCCTGGGCGGGGATCCGGTCGGCCCGTTCCCGCGCCTGGGCCCCGGCTCGGCGGAAGATCTCGCACCCGCCCATCCCGGGCAGCTCCCCGATCGTCCGGTCCATCGCGAACGCCGCCTCGCGACCCTCGCGATCACCGAACAGCTCGACTACCACGAAGTCGGTCTCGGTCTGGGGGCGCACGCCGGTCCCGACGATCGCCCACAGGTGGTCCATCGCCCATCGCGTGATCCGGCGGGCGGCCGCGCTCCGCGCCAGGCGCATCCGCGCCTGCGCCCGGTAGAACGCGAAGTGCCGACGCTCGTCCTTGATGATCGCGTTCAGCAGGTGGATCAGCTCGGGATGCCGGGTCCGGGCGATCAGCCGGTGGTACGAGGTCAGCGTCGAGAGCTCGTTCGCCGCGCCCCACGTCATGTGCAGGGCGACGAAGTCCTCCATCAACGCCGACCCGAGCATCGTGCCGATGTGACTCAGCCGTCCCTTGCCGCCGAGCCGCCGGCGGATCCACTGGTTCCTCGGCAGCCGCGAAGGGTACGGGGAGTCGGCGGCCACCCGTTCGAGGTCCGGCGCGAGCTCCCAGCCCGCCTCGCCCAGGAACCGGCTGAACGCCTCGCCATGCCACAGCTCCTCGTAGACCCAGCACGACAGGAACGCCGTGACGTCCGGCTCGT